>DAIPIF010000031.1:0-13880 GCA_036770925.1 Psychrobacter sp. | reverse complement strand
TTTGATAATCAGCATTTTCGGCAGTATCTTTGGCAAGAGGGTTTTGAGCGCTATTTTCAGTATCAGTATCAATGCCCGTATCATAATCGCGGGTAGGGTCAAAATAATCGAGCGCTTTGGTCATCAGCAAATAAGTATTGGCATCGAAGTTTTCGCTAAAGCGCTCGCCTTGATAGCGCAAATAACTCTCCACCTGAAACTCCACATCATAGCCATACATAAATTTGCCAGATTTAAGATCGCGTCCGAACTTCGCTTTCATCGCATCGTCAGTCAGATAAGTGATATGCCCGACCATCCGCGCCAATATTAGCCCGCGGCGCGGATAAGTGCCGGCTTGCAAGTAACGTCCGTCCTTAAAGTCAGGGTCGGATAAAATCGACTGCCGCGCCACTTCGTTAAAGCCGATATTTTGCGCGGATAGCTTGGGGGTACAGGCGATAACCACACAGCGTTTCAGGCGTTCTGGATAATCAATCGACCATTGCAAGGCTTGCATGCCGCCCATTGAACCGCCAACGATAGCATGCCAAACCTCGATACCTAAGCGGTCTGAGAGCATCGCTTGGGTTTTGACCCAATCCTTAATCGTGACTAAAGGAAAATCAGGACCATAAACTTGGGGCTCAGCGCTTTCATCATTATCCGTGTTTTTGACGCTCTCAGGATTGATCGTGGTCGGTCCTGTAGAGCCAAAGCAGCTGCCAATATTATTGACACAAACCACAAAAAATTGCTCGGTATCAATCGCCTTATTAGGACCAATCATATTGTCCCACCAGCCCGCCTTTTTATCATCGCTGCTGTGAAAACCTGCCGCATGATGACTGCCTGATAAAGCATGACAAACTAAAATGGCGTTTGATTTATCGGCATTCAGTCTGCCGTAAGTCTCAAAGGTTAAGTCAAATGCGGGCAGGGTACGATTGCATTCTAAAGTCAGCGGCTCAGCGAAATGATAAGTCTCAGGCGTGACAATTCCAACTGAGCCGACTGAACCTGCTAGGTGCGCCGCAGCATCAGCGTTGGTAGGCGTAGGCGCAGGGTTAGAATGCTCATTAGTAATATCAGGACGTGTGCTCAAAGCTACCTCACAAGATGACTGTCAGAAAATAAAGTTAATAAAGCTAATAAAAATAATAGGGGCGCTATAGACGCGCAGTTTACCTATTGTATGGCGATGCGTGGATGAGCACAACCTTAGCGCGGCTTGTTTATCATCAACTGCGTATCAAATTGTATAGTCGGGCGTTTTGCGCTGCGTTTGCGGGCGATAAAATGCTAAACTAGGCGCTATTTGTTGACTAGCTTGCTTAGCGTGATTTTTTAATCCAATCCCTTTTAATCCCAATAGAATGTGCCGCTATGAAACCTGAATTGCCTCCTCGTATTGCCGTCTTATTAATCAATCTCGGTACGCCTGATGAGCCCACGGCACCTGCTGTGCGTCGCTACTTGCGCCAGTTTTTATCCGATAAGCGAGTGATTGAAATCCCGCAGTTTTTATGGGCGATTATCCTCAATTTGTTTGTACTGCCAAGCCGCCCTAAACGTGTGGCGGCGGCGTATGCCAGTATTTGGGAGGGTGATTCGCCGATGCGTCTCATCCTCAATCAGCAAGCGGAGATGCTTGAGCTGATTTTGGCAAAAGAAGCCGCGCCGTTTCGGGTATCGGTGCATCCTGCGATGAGCTATGGTAATCCGGGTCTGCCTGATGTTATGGATAAACTGCGTAGTGAGGGCGTGGATCACTTTGTGATGTTGCCGTTATTTCCGCAGTATTCAGCGACCTCTAGCGGCGCGGTTTATGATGCGATTACCAAATGGACGCTCAAGCAGCGTAATCTGCCCAATATCACTATCGTCAAAGATTACCACGCTCATCCGCTGTATATCAAAGCATTGGCGGATAGTATTCGCCGTTTTCAAGCGGTGCATGGCAAGCCTGAAAAGCTGATGTTTAGCTTTCATGGTATTCCGCAGCCGTATGCTGATAAAGGCGATCCGTATCCCAAACGCTGCAAATGTACCGCCGCGCAAGTCGCGCATGCGCTAGGACTGAGCGCTGATGAATGGATTATCAGCTTTCAGTCGCGCTTTGGTAAGCAAGAGTGGGTCAAGCCTTATACCGATGTGGTGCTCGATGATTGGGCAAAATCAGGCGTCAAGTCCGTACAGATTCTAAGCCCTGCGTTTTCAGCGGACTGCCTTGAGACTTTAGAAGAATTAGCCATTGAAAACCGTGAGACCTTTTTGGAGGCAGGCGGTGAGTCATATCATTATATTCCAGCGCTGAATGCTGATGAGGCACACGTTGAGCTGATAGCGGCATTGGCTACGCCATTGGTTAAAGGCTGGGCGGGCACGCTAGATGGTTGGGTTTAATAAATAGAGGGTTTCTTAAGCCTAAAAAGCACCAGCCTAAAAAGCACCTTCAAGCGGATTGAAGGTGCTTTATCAAAAGTATGCCGCAGAGGATGATCTAACTCGATGAGTTAAGCCTTAATTTTGAAGAGGGCTCTGCATCTGCTGGATAAAGGCATCCTCAAAAATTTTTAGCTTAAAGCTGCATAAATAACCCAGAGCCATGATATAAATAATAATCTCCGTCAGCTCCTCAACCATCATGCCCATATTTTTGGGAAATACGATGGCGTTTTCGCCCATATATTGGATAAGCGCTAACAGCGTGACCACGATATAGAGCAGGGTAGGCATGCGTTTTAGCACTGCCAAGCCATAGCGCCACGCATAAACCAGTAAGCTGAGCAAGCTGAGATATATCACGAATAAAACGCTATCCTCCCACCACTCATAAGTCTGACCGAACAGCAAAAAATCGCTAGATATCAGTAACTCCGGCACATGGTTTAACTCGCGGCGCAGCACCGCAATAAATACCAGCACCGCCGCCAACCAAAAGTGACGCCCAGAGCTCAGACGGCTTTGCAGCGCATATTGCCCAACGCGCAGCAAACACAGCCCTAAAACAAAGGTACTGGCAACTTCAATGATGCCATTTTCAGTAAAAATGATATTCTCCCAACAAGTCATAACTTATAACCAACAAACCATCACCAACCGTAAATAAAAAAGTGAGTCCGAAGACTCACCTTAGTGAACATATTAAAAGTAGATATGAGCATATCGCTCATAGTCGCCCTGATGACGGCTTAATGGGGGCTCATTATATTACTAATGCCACAAAGCCGCCATACCCTCTAAAATAATGCCTCCATCCGTAGCAAAGCGGCGGGATAATGGTCTTTATCTTCGGCTTTATCATTATAATAATTCAGCTCAGTTTGCAGATACAGCCATTTGCGCCACACCGGTTGCCGATAGCTGATAGCCGGACCATAACTGTTTAAACTGACTTTATCTCCTGCAAAATCGCCACTGCTAGAGACGCCATAAGCCAGCTGCTTTTCATTGCCCAAATAATGTACTTGCCGCAAGTCGTTGCTCCAGTCGGTGCGCTCCTCCTCATCTTGATGACGATAGCGAATGGTGCTGCGATTATTGATAAAGCGCTCAGCGCGCGCACCGTATTTTATATTTAAGCCGCCGCTGACATAGTGCTCACTATCGAGACCATAGCGATAAAAGTTATCATTACTAATTGTTAGGTTTTTGCTGGCATACCAGTCTTTATCGAGGCTGACCTTAAGATATAAATCATCTATTGAGCGTACCCCCAAATCTATATCGGTATCGATTCCCAGTCGCTTGTTTAAGCGTGACCACCGTAGGGCGATAGAGGCATTATCCTCTCGAGCTCTTTTTTTATCCAGTAGTCTATCGGGATTATTTGCCGCTTGGGCGTTGAGTCCTGTGGCACTTTGTTTTAAAAAAGTATCTTCGTCTAAGTCTTCATCACCGATAATTAAGCTCAAACGTTTTTCTAATACTGGCAGCCTTAAGCGTCCTCGAATTCTAGGCTCAACCGTCAGCTCAGTACCTGTTTTTGGGTCATCTGCCCAGCGAGTATCGAATACCACCCGTAAGCTTGCGGTGGCAGGCTTTTTTGGGTCAGGCTCACCAAACCAGTCATCCATTTCGTGCGCCCATTCATTGAGTTGCTCTTTGACCTCTTCGCGCTTTTCATCCGTCCAGCTCCATTCCTCACCGCTGGGCTCGAAAAAGGCGCTGCTTGGGCTAGCAGCGTCAGCAGAATCTTTAGGGGCGGCATTTGCCAGTGCTGAGGTGCTGAGTATCAGGCTACAACAGGCGCTAGCGGTCAGGGTATTTAGGATTAATGGCTTTATCATGGCACTCTTCAAATATGTCCCCAAAAAGGTTGAGGATAAACAGACTGGGAATAAAAATAATAATGCACCAGTCTATTATCAGGGATTTATAATTAGGGATTTACGATTAAAAATGCATGACTCGTGATAGTGCAAACGCTCATTTTAATGCGCCTCATCCCAATTGACGCCACTATCCGTTTGCACCAATAATGGCACCGCAAAATCAACCGCCCAGCCCAAGTCTTTTGCGGTGTGGGTCAGCACCTCTTGCATCGCATCGGTAATCAGCTGCGCAATGTCAGTCACTTGGTCACTATCGACTTCAAACACCAGTTCATCATGCACTTGTAGCAGCATTTTGGCGTGATGCTTTGGCAGTACTTTATCGACGGCAATCATCGCAAGCTTAATCAAATCAGCGGCTGAGCCTTGTAGCGGCGCATTAATCGCGGCGCGTTCCGCCCCTCGGCGTACCATCTGATTGCTATGACTGATATCAGGCGTGTAGAGTTTGCGCCCTAATATGGTTTCGATATAGCCGCGCTCATGGGCGCTGGCACGCGTATCAATCATATATTGCTTAACCCCAGGATAGCGCTCAAAATACATATCGATATAATCTTGCGCCTCACCGCGGCTCATTTGCAATTGCTTGGCAAGTCCAAAGGCGCTCATGCCATAAAGCAGCCCAAAGTTAATGGCTTTAGCGTTGCGGCGCTCAGTTGCCGTCACCTCTGCAACGGCTTTGCCCAATACTTCAGCAGCAGTGGCGGCATGAATATCGAGCCCCTCATTAAAGGCGCGGGTTAAGTGCGCATCGCCTGAGAAGTGCGCCATCAGTCGCAGCTCAATTTGTGAATAATCCGCCGCTAAGATAACCCGACCTGCTGGTGCAATAAACGCTTGGCGAATCAAGCGCCCTGTTTTGGTACGAATCGGGATGTTTTGTAAGTTAGGCTCTGTTGAAGATAAACGCCCTGTGCTGGTGAGCGCTTGATGATAACTGGTATGCACGCGGTCGGTTTTGCTATCCGCCACCGCATCAAGCGCATCGGTATAAGTGCTTTTTAATTTGGCAAGACTGCGATATTCAAGCGCAATCTCTGCTAATGGATGGTCGATTTTGGAGAGTATCGCCTCGCCTGTAGAGTATTGCCCTGATTTGGTTTTTTTACCGCCAAGCACCCCAAGCTTATCAAACAACACCTCGCCCAATTGCTTGGGTGAGCCGAGATTAAAGGGCTCGCCTGCAACCTCATACGCTTGCGCCTCAAGCGCGATAATTTCTTCATCAAAGCGTTTGGATAGCTCATTTAAAAACGGGCGTTTGATTAAAATACCATCCGCCTCCATTTGGCAGAGGATTTGCGCCGTGGGTATCTCAAGCGCATTGAGTAATTTGCTATTATTAGCGTCATCAGCGAGCTTGCTTGTAAAGACATCAAATAATTGATAGGTAATATCAGCATCTTCACACGCATAATCACTGGCGATGTCGATGGCGACTTTATCGAAGCTGACTTGTTTTACGCCTTTACCGGCGACATCTTCAAAACTGATGGTTTGGGTTTGCAGATAGAGCCGCGCCAGCTCATCCATGCTGTGACGGGTCGCCGCTGCATTTATCACATAGCTTGCGAGCATGGTATCCATCGCCCAATTGTTGTTTGGATGTTCAGGGCTGCTATGAATCTCACCGATTAAATCAATATCATAATGGCTGAGAATATGGGCGTCATATTTGAGATGTTGCCCGATTTTACCGATTTTTGGATTCTCTAAAATAGGTTTGAGTCGTGCCAATACCGTATCGCGCTGCAGTTGCTTTGAGACCAGCGCGTCATCCTCTAAGCGATGGGTCAATGGCACATAATACGCTTCATGCGCTTGCACGGCAAAAGAGAGTCCGACAAGTTCTGCCTGCCGCCAATGCACACTGGTGGTTTCGGTATCAATCACGAAATGTGGCGCGTTCTGTAATTGAGTGATTAAACGCTCAAAAGCGGGCATATCCAAGACGGTATGCCACGCTTTATCATGGCTTTTGCGGTCTTTGATATTCTCAATTTTGCTCGCTTGCATCGCTTTGGCGATTTGCGCTTGGGATTCACTATCAGCCTGCGCGTCGGCGACACTTTGGCTGCCATTTGCGGGATGATTGGGATGCTCGAGCGAGGTCAGCTCATTTTTGAATTCAAGCTCGCGATATAGCGCGCGCAGTTTATCAATATGGGCAGTAGGGTCGGTGTTTATTTTGAGGTCATCCCAATCCTGCCCAATCTCAAGGTCAGTGACGATAGTTGCCAGTTTGGCATTAAACGGAATGCTATCGGCATGCGCGACTAAGTTTTTTGCGCCGCGCCCTTTTACCGCCTCGATGTTTTTGAGCATATTATCGATACTGCCATGCTCAACCAGCAAATCTTTGGCGGTCTTTTTACCGATACCAGGGACGCCTTTGATACCGTCAGATGAGTCGCCCATTAAGGTCAAAAAATCAATCATCTGATGCGGCTTAATGCCGAATTTATCAATGACCGCTTGGCTATCAGTGACTTGTCCGGTGAAGCTATCCTCCAATATAATCGCATCATTAACCAATTGCATCATGTCTTTATCACCGGTTGAGATGACCACGTGATGACCTTCTTTGACCGCACGATAGGCGAGCGTACCGATGATATCATCCGCCTCCGCGCCTTCGATACGCAATAAGGGAATACCCAAAGCGGCGACCAAATGATGAATATAGGGAATTTGCTCAATCAGTTCTGGCTCGATGGGCGGGCGCGCGGCTTTATAATCAGCCGACATGGCATGGCGAAAAGTCGGCGATTTGGTATCAAAACACACCGCCATATGAGTCGGATGATAACGGCGCATGACCTTTAGCAGCGCGTTCAGGGTGCCGCGTATGGCGTTGGTGGTCAGCCCTTGGGTATTGGACATGGTTTTGGGGAGCGCATGATAGGTGCGAAACAAGTAGTACGAGCCATCGACTAGGATAAACGGCGGCTGGTTTTTATCGACATGGCTGGTATCCATCGTCGCCACATTGGGCATAGTATCGAAGTTAGGGAGTGTCTCAGGATTAATGGGCGCGTGCGAGTTATGGTCGTTGGCAGTCATAAAAGTCACTTATTATAGGATGTATAGGAGAGTCACAAAAAGATAAGCCTATTATAACGCTAAAACTGCCGCGTGCCGAATGGCTTAAAAGTTAACACAGCTTCCGCTGTTATCCTTAGCCTATAAAAACCTTCACCCATAAAAAAAGAACCCAGCTTGAGCCAAGTTCTTTTTATTATATTATCAGTAATTTTAAACTACTGAACCTCAGAGGTCACTTCCACTTCAATATTGCCGCGAGTGGCTTTAGAGTAAGGGCAGACTTGATGGGCTTTTTCGACCAGATTTTGCATCTCATCAGCAGATAATTCAGTGTTTTTTGCAATCACATGAATCTGTACCGCTAATTGAAAATCTAGACCGTCACCTTTCATCAAATCTACCGCAACCTCCGTGGTAGCATCAAATTTTGCTTTTTCTGCGCCTTTTACCGCCGCAAGCGCCCCATCAAAGCAAGCGGCATAGCCCATGGCAAATAACTGCTCTGGATTATTGCCGTCTTTGCCAGAACCAGGTGCCACCATATTGATGCTGAGGTCGCTGTCACTTAAAGTAGCTGAACCTGCGCGTCCGCCAGTTACCGCGGCTTTGGTTGAATATAGAGTGTTCATAATCAGTCCTTTGGTTATTATAAGGGGTTATTTATCGAGCATTAAAGAGTGCGTATTTTAAAAATAGTACACATCGTTTCTAGCATAACAGACTACACGCTTAGCATCATAAATAGTTATCAATAATAACTTTTTTAAATAATAAAACGCTATAGTACAGGCGATAAAAGTGATTATCCATCCCACTTTTATCGCTTTTTATGGTTTGATTACTTTGGATTTTCATTTCGATAAAAGTCAGCAAAAATAGCATCTTGACTGTAAATCCGCTACAATACGCCTATCAAAACCCATCCTATTTACGGTTATATCCTTTATTATATTTTGCCATTTTTCTTCTAAAATCTAACAATAAGTTACTCACTATGAGCGTAGATCCCAAAAAACTTGCCAAAGAAGTCGCCAAACGCCGCACCTTTGCCATCATCTCGCATCCCGATGCCGGTAAAACCACCATGACCGAAAAACTCCTATTATGGGGGCAAGCCATCCAAGTCGTCGGCGAGGTCAAAGGGCGCAAAACCGACCGCCATGCCACCTCCGACTGGATGAGCATGGAGCAAGAGCGCGGTATCTCCATTACCACCTCAGTGATGCAGTTCCCGTATCAAGACCATATCGTCAACTTGCTCGATACCCCCGGTCACGCCGACTTCTCAGAAGATACTTATCGGACTTTGACCGCTGTCGATAGCGCGCTGATGATGGTCGATGGTGCAAAAGGCGTCGAGGAACGTACCATCAAGCTGATGGAAGTGTGCCGGATGCGCGATACGCCGATTATCTCCTTTATTAATAAACTCGATCGCCAAATTCGTGAGCCGCTAGAGTTACTCAGCGAGATTGAGGATGTCCTGAAGATTAAATGTATCCCCGTCACTTGGCCTATCGGTATGGGGCAAGATTTTGTCGGGGTATATCATCTTGCCGAAAATAAAACCTACCTGTATGAAAAAGGTCATGGTGGTGAGATTACCGTCTCTGAAACTCGCGAGGGTTATGACTATCCTGATATCCGCGAGCGCTTAGGAAAGCTGATGTTTGCCTCGTTTGAGGAATCACTTGAGCTGGTACAAATGGCGCTTGAGGATTTTACGCTTGAAGAGTTTTTGGCAGGCGAGATGACCCCCGTATTATTCGGTACCGCTTTAGGTAACTTTGGGGTCAATATGGTACTCGATACCTTAGTGAAATACTCACCGCCGCCCAAAGCGCATCCGACCAATGAGCGTGAAGTTGCCGCAACCGAGACCAGTTTTAGTGGTTTTGTCTTTAAGATTCAGGCCAATATGGATCCGCGCCATCGTGACCGCATTGCTTTCTTACGTGTTTGCTCAGGCAAATACGAGAAGGGCATGAAAATGAAGCATGTACGTCTGGGTAAAGACATCCGTATTGCTGATGCCTTGACTTTCCTTGCCGGTGACCGTGAGGCGTTAGAGGAAGCTTATCCTGGTGATATCATCGGTCTGCATAATCACGGTACTATCTCAATTGGGGACAGCTTCACCGAAGGCGAGGCGCTCAACTTCACCGGTATTCCGCATTTTGCGCCTGAATTATTCCGCCGCGTTATCCTCAAAGACCCACTGAAATCAAAAGCACTGCAAAAAGGCTTGCAGCAATTAAGTGAAGAGGGCGCCACCCAAGTCTTTATGCCACAGATTAATAATGATTTAATCTTAGGCGCGGTTGGGGTGCTACAGTTTGAGGTGGTCGCCCATCGTCTCAAAGAAGAGTACAAAGTTCAGTGTATTTTTGAGCCAGTCTCTATTGCGACGGTGCGCTGGATACATTGTGATGATGAAGCGGTACTCGCAAAGTTCAAACGTAAAGCTCACGACCAACTCTCCATTGATGGCGGCGGTTATTTGACTTATTTAGCACCATCAAGAGTCAATATGCAGCTGATGCAAGAGCGCTATCCAGAGATTACCTTTAGTAATACGCGTGAGCATTAAGCCTTGTCTGTTCATTAAATGATAATAAAAAGGACACGCTGCTGTGTCTTTTTTATTATCTGCATGTAACAAAAAAGTGGTCAGTCAACATATACAGAAGTTCCTCAAGGCACTTATAAAAAGGCATGTATAACAAGGCACTTATAAAAGCTCATTTCCCAAAAAGATAAACAGTGTTTCAACACTATAAGTGACCGGTTACGCTAAAATAAGAGACTCACTCACTGATTGATTAAGGAATAAACATGCCAAAAGCAACCTTATCGCCGCGCCAATATAACGCCAATAAACGCCATGCTCGATTGTTTTTGACTGCTTTTGCAAGCTTAGGGATGCTGAGTCTCAGCAGCCTAAGTGCCCACGCTAGCACCCTTATCAGTAGTAAAGAGTATCTTGAATATGAGCTGCCCACTAGCATCCAACAGCGCTGCTATGAGAAAGAGAATTGTCCAGAAATAGACATTGAATATATAAAAACCAATCATAACTGGATAAATAATATCGTCAATGCGCGTATTAATAATATCGTGATTAATAGTCAGCCAACTGAAGCCGCCTTTAATAAAGCGGATAGCAAAACCGCGGCAACCACTGCTCTAGATAATTTCGTCAGCTCACAATATATAGACCTACCTGATGATGTGCCGTGGGGTTATAGCCTGATGGTTAAGCCTGATTATTTAGGTCATGTTGAGCGTTTTGAGACCTTTGAGATTAATGCTTATGTCTTTACGGGTGGCGCACATGGCATGCCCTTTAATGAGTATTTTATATTTGATAGCCAGACCAAAAAGCAAGTCAAACTGGCAGATATGCTGCTTAAAAACCAAAAGCCACGCTTTGAGGCATTGGCTCATAAAGCGTATCAAGCATGGATTAAAACCCTTGACGAGGACGTCGAGAGTTATGAGCAAAGCTGGCCATTTACCTTAAGTGAGAATGTAACTTTGACCGATAAGGGTATCGATATTGGCTATCAGCATTACGAAATCGCGCCTTATGCTTATGGTATGCCGGTTCTGAGTATCCCTTATAGTCAATTACAAGGTATCATTAAGCCTGCGTACTTAATAAAATAAACACTTGTTTTATAAAAAACAGCTCACATCAAAACAGCCGCCTATGATAAAAAATCGATAAGTATACTAATAACTATCACATAGGCGTAAGCCTCAAGACTGAGATATATTAATAACGATAAGGAGTGATAACATGAGTACTGATTTGGATCACAGGCATTCAGCTGCAACCGCAGAGCCGCATACGTGGCAGCTCAATGCCGTGACAGAAGCGCTTGGAGATTTGAGCTTGACTGTGAGCGACAGCCTCAGCATTGGGCGTGGTAGCGATAATGATGTGGTGCTCGGCAGCAAGGAGGTGTCCCGCAATCATGCCCAGCTGAGCGTCTTAAATGGTCAGCTGTACGTAAAAGACTTAGGCTCATCCAATGGCACCTTTATTAATAATGAGCGGGTTGAGGATAACCACTCTAAAAACCTGCAAGATACAGATAGGGTCAGCTTTGCAAGCTTTGCCTTCCAAGTCGCCGCGCCAATAGCTGCCGCGCTCACTACAGAGCCGCCCGTTAGCGCACCCGTTACCGATAGCGATAACCGCGTCCTGCCAGAGGTTACCGCGCCCACTCAAGAGCCCGTTATCGAAGCGCCAGTGATGCCCATTATCGAGGAGGCGCTGCTAGAGACTGCGGCTACTGAACCCGCTGCTACTGAACCTGTGGTAAAAACAACCCTCATTGAGCAAGTGCTAGCAGCTGATACAACCAGTCACCCTGAAAGCGCCCCAGTCGCAGCTGAGCCCGCTGTTCGTGAACCGCACCTAGTGGCAGACGCTGCACCTACTATAGCCGCTGCACACACCAGTGATGCACACGATAAAACCACTACAACTGCTTTGCAAGAACAAGCAGACCCTGAAATACTGCGCGCCAAACAAGCCGCCACTGGACAGTTATCAGGCACCGCTAATTTAGGTCAGGCAAAAGATATTGGCACTGAAGGTAATAATGCGCTCGATCAAGCCCTCAATAATCCTGCTAATGCCGAACAGATTGAGAAAAAACCAAGTGGCAGTTGGTTTATTTGGCTGTTTGTCATCATCATTATCATTGCTCTTGCGCTATGGTTATTTAATGTCGGTGCTGGTTAATGAGCCCGCCCTAATCGACGCTTTATACCTATCAGTAAGGCGAATACTTAATAACCTCTGCCAGTTTTGTTATACTGGCAGGCTAAGCCCTTTGTGTGTCGATAAGGGATAACCTGAAGCACTGCTATCTATCTTATGCTCTATCCCCCTCATCTTTGCCAATTTGGTGCTAAGAGACTGCCTACTATGATGAAATTTGAAGAATATCAAGCCTTTAAAGCCCAAGGCTATAGTCACGCGCCCTTGATTAAAAAGCGCCTCATGGACGCACAAACGCCCGTCTCGGTGTTCTCTAAAGTGCGTGATTTGAGTGGTTCCGCTTATCTATTTGAATCGGTAGTCGGTGGTGAGCGTTGGGCGCGCTATTCGATGATTGGTCTCGGCAGTGATCTTATTTTGCAGTATGCTGATGGCAATATGACCCTCAAAAAAGACAATCATATCGACGTCAGTGCCGTTGACGACCCCTTTGACTATATTCGTAAGCTGATGGCAACGTATAAAATGCCGACCGCCGATGAGGTCAGATCGCTGCCCAGTTTTAGTGGCGGTTTAATCGGTTATTTCGGCTACGATATGGTACGAGTGATTGAGCCGAGTGTCGGCTTATCTGATGCGCCTAACCCGATGACGCTGCCTGATATGTGGCTGATGTTATCAATGAGTGTCATTGTCTTTGATAATTTAGAAAACACCTTATCGATAATCGTTTATGCTGACTGTCATGATGAAGAAGGTTATGGCGCGGCGATCCGTGAGCTTGAAAAAATAGAGGACAAATTGGCTGAAATGCCAGATTTGAGCGCCCCTATTATGCCCACGCCCAAGTTTGTCTCACAAACGGGTCAACAAAAATACTGCGATGACGTCAATAAAATAAAAGACTATATCCTTGCAGGTGACGTCATGCAGGTCGTCCCAGCCCAGCGTTTAACCGCTGACTATCAAGGTGACTCACTGGCAGTTTATCGGGCGCTACGCTTCTTAAATCCGTCGCCTTATTTATTTTTAGTGCACGGTTACACCCTTGATGACCACAAGCGCTTTGACATTATTGGTGCATCTCCTGAGATATTATCGCGGATTGAGGACGGTAAAGTCACCGTGCGCCCGCTCGCAGGTACTCGTCAACGCGGTCGAGATGAAGCCGAGGATTTAGCACTTGAACAAGAGCTATTATCCGATAAAAAAGAAATCGCCGAGCACCTGATGCTGATTGACTTAGGTCGTAATGATATCGGACGTGTTTGCGAATATGGCAGCGTCAAAGTCACCGAAAAGATGTTTATCGAGCGCTATTCGCAAGTCATGCACATCGCCTCCAACGTAGAAGGCACCGTCTTAGCGGATAAAGATGCTCTAGACGTGTTTTGTGCGACATTCCCTGCTGGCACGTTGTCCGGCGCCCCCAAAATCCGCGCTATGCAAATTATTGATGAGGTTGAACCCGTTCGCCGTACCGTCTTTGGCGGCTCAGTCGGCTACCTTGGCTGGCACGGCAACATGGATACCGCCATCGCCATTCGCACTGCAGTGATGCGCCGTGGCAAAATCCATATTCAAGCCGGTGCAGGGGTGGTTGCCGACTCAGTACCAGAGGCGGAGTGGGATGAAACCAATAAAAAAGCTTTAGCACTGGTAAAAGCGGTAAAAATGGCCTGTGATGGACTACGCATACGCTAAATCCTAAAATTTATGATTCATAAATATAGGGATGAACAATAAACACTGATATTTTATAAAATAAAATATCAGTGTTA
>DAIPIF010000030.1:0-13950 GCA_036770925.1 Psychrobacter sp. | reverse complement strand
AATCGACGTTATCAACCTCAGGTGTGGGTGTGGGTATTTCGGCAGGACGTTGGGGCATCTCGCCGAATATCACTTTTGGGGTGGGTAAAAGTAATAATACCCAAGGGCGCGATGCCAAGCTATCACGCTTATATGGTGAGCGCGATGCGATTATCCAGTCGGCGCGAGTGAAGCGCTGTAACTTCGCAACTGGCATTAAGATTTATGGTGAGTAAAAATTCTATATTTAATCACTGTATGAGAAAAATGCATGCTATGTTCATCTCATAAAAATAAAAAAGCCAATACGTAACAGTATTGGCTTTTTTACTTTTATTAAGGATAAATGGAGGTTAATAAACCCTTAAGCTTGCAAGCTTTGTACCCACTGCACGATTTGCGGGGTGGGCAAAGCGCCTGATTGCCGCGCGATTTCTTTGCCATTTTTAAAGGCAACCATCGTCGGCAAACTGCGAATATTAAAGGGCGCAGCGGCTTGCTCATACTTATCCGTTTGAACCTTAGCAAACACCACTGCCGGCAGTTGACGGGCGGCGTCTTTGAACTGCGGCGCCATCATCAAGCACGGCTGACACCAACTTGCCCAAAAATCGACTATCGTCAAGACGTCATTTTTTTGAATGGTTTTACTCAGCGTTTGCGCCGTCAGCTCCTGCGGCGTGCCGGTTAATAACGGCTGCGCACATTTGCCGCATTTTGGCGCGGCACTCAAACGCGCCGCCGGCAAGCGATTGGTCGCTTGGCAATGCGGGCAGACGATATGAAAACTGGCTTCACTCATAATAGGACTCCTTTGATTCCATCATGTCATTGAGGTGCAATGAGATTAGGGGCGCTTTATTTAGCGCTTACAGCTATTTATCCCCAATATAGTATATAACGGGCAGAAACGGAATAGCCCTGTCATGAGTGGCACAAGTCCGATAACACCCCATAGGCTTTGATAATAAACACCTAATGCGATGATGACGACACCTGCGACGATGCGGATGGTTCTCTCGGTACTACCAACGTTAACTTTCATAATGGACTCCTAAAGGGATTAATATAATCCACCTGTGCAGTCTAAATAACTATACGGGTGGATTATCAATGTGGTGCTTTATAGCTTGGTATCTTTATAGCTTTATAGCTGGTTTTTATTCCCATGTTTATGAGCATTCAAGTAGCACCGCACCGTGCATGCGCGTTTGTTTTATTATTGCAAGACATTTAGTGGTACCTTTAGATAGCGGGTGCCATTCGCTTCAGGTTGCGGCAGATGACCGGCGTCAATATTGACCTGTACTGAGGGAATAATCAATCTGGGCATCTCTAATGTCGCGTCACGGCGTTCACGCATTTGTACAAATTCAGCTTCATTAATGCCGTCTTTGACATGAATATTGCCAAGCTTTTGCGCGGCAACGGTGGTGGTTGGACAATGTCTACGTCCCTCTTTTGGATAGTCATGACACAGATACATCACCGTATCATTATCGAGCGCTAGTAGCTTTTGGATAGAGTGATATAAGGTTTTGGCATCACCACCGGGGAAGTCACAACGCGCCGTGCCCACATCAGGAGCAAATAAGGTATCCCCTACGAACACCACTGATTTTTCGTCATCAACAGCAGTATACGCCATGTCAGCAGGCGTATGACCGGGTACATGCATCGCCGAAATGGTGATTTTACCAAGGGTCAAGGTATCGCCCTCATCCATCAAAATATCAAACTGACTGGCATCGGTGCGAAAACGGCTATCAAAGTTAAAAATCTGCTTAAATATTTTTTGAACTTGGGTGATATACTGACCCATTACCAGCTCGCCGCCCAACGTCTGTTTTAGGTGAATGGCACTTGATAAATGGTCAGCGTGGGCGTGAGTCTCGATAATATAAACCAGCGTCCAGTCTTGGCTGCGTACAAAATCAATCACTTCATCGACGCT
Source organism: Psychrobacter sp. (assembly GCA_036770925.1). Lineage (GTDB taxonomy): Bacteria > Pseudomonadota > Gammaproteobacteria > Pseudomonadales > Moraxellaceae > Psychrobacter. The sequence goes on along the minus strand of DAIPIF010000030.1, from coordinate 12,017 downwards.
ATGGGTACTGGTGCTACCTGACTTGGGATCAAAGTCGAGTACAGGGTCAATGATGGCACATAGTTGCTGTTCACTGTCAGCGAGTACGTGCGTATAGGTTTCGGTGTCTCGGTGTAAAAAAGAATGAACTTGCATGGATACCTCTTCAATATTTTAGGGGATAATGATGCATCATCAGATATTGGCTGTTTATTAGTTATGGCTGATATCTATATTATGACTATCCGATTCATATGCCTATAATAGCAACCCTCAGACACTTTATCAATTTATATAATGTAAATGAATATAGCTTGATATAATGTGCCATATCATTGATAATTAAGATATTGCTGAGTGCGATAGTCTGCGTTTAAAATGCCCAACGATTATAAACCCAGTTATTAGCTCAAATAAAACCCTGCTATAAAAACCATTACCTTAATTACCCTATTTAATTACCCTACATTTGGATAACACTATGAGTGTCGCTAACCCCTCAAACCACACGACCACTATGGTCACTATGCATAAGGAGCCTACTCTGAGCACTTCAACGCCAACGATATCTGCCATGCCGACGTCTCAAGCGAGCACACTTGCTGCCAAAGCTGATAATGGCAACAGCTTGGCTCATGAGGCTGACGTGAGCAATTTTGTACCGCTTGATTTAGCAAAACAAATGCAAGAGGCATCCGCGCAAGCCAGCCAGTTACTAAAATCACTCTCACATCCTGACCGCTTATTACTGCTATGTCAGCTGACCCAAGGCGAATACTGCGTCGGTGAGCTTGAGCGCTTAGTCGGTGTTGGACAGCCGAGCCTATCGCAGCAGCTGGGTATCCTGCGTAAAGATAAGCTGGTCGCGACACGCCGCGAGGGCAAACAGATTTATTATAGTATCGCTAGTGAGGATGCTTTAGCCGTATTACAGCTGTTATATCAGCGTTTTTGTGCGCCAAAAAAACAGTAATATTCAAACTTATCCCTAGCTAACGCTAGCATAAACTGAGGTGATGATAACTCGATATGTCCTCTATGAGCGCCCGTTTAATTCCTGCTTGGCTACGTCAATACCAGCTTAGCGACTTATCAACTGATGTGGTCGCAGGACTGGTGGTTGGGGTGCTCGTCATTCCACAAAGCTTAGGCTATGCAGTACTGGCAGGTCTGCCGCCCGTTTATGGGCTCTATGCGGCGATTGTGCCGGTGATGGTCTATGCGTGGATAGGCTCAAGTAATGTGCAAGCGGTGGGACCGGTAGCTATTACCGCGATTATGACCGCTAGCGCCTTGCATAGCTACGCCGATAATGGCGCTGAGCAATATGTGCTGATGGCAAGTTTGCTGGCACTGATGGTGGGCGCCTTATTATGGCTTGCTGGACGCTTGAAGCTTGGCTGGATTATGCAGTTTATCAGTCGCGGGGTGTCGGCGGGGTTTATTAGTGGCGCGGCGGTATTGATATTTGTCAGTCAGCTTAAGTATCTGACCGCTATTCCGATAGGCGGTAATGGCTTGGTCGGCTACTTATCCAGTATGTATCAGTATTATCAGCAATTTCATCCGTTAACCTTATTCATTGGGGCGACTTCTTTTGCGCTGTTGGTCGCCAATCGCTATGCCAGTAAATGGCTGTGGCGCTCATGGCTCTCTGCCAGTTCCGCTAAGTGGGCGGAGCGCTTATTTCCGCTTATTCTGCTCGGGGTAGCGATTGTTTTAAGTATCAGCTTACAGTGGTCAGCTTTTGGGGTGGCGACGATTGGCAGTATCCCACAAGGACTACCGAGTTTTACGCTGCCGCATGTGCCAGATTTTCGTGAGGCGCTGGACTTATTACCCACCGCCGGACTGATGGCACTGATTGCCTTTGTCTCTAGTAGCTCGGTGGCTAGCACTTATGCACGCCAGCGCGGCGAGGGGTTTGATGCCAATCGTGAACTGACAGGACTGGGACTTGCCAACCTTGCTGGCGGATTTTTCCAAAGCTTTGCGGTCGCCGGCGGCTTTTCACGTACCGCTATCAACGTCGATTCAGGGGCTAATACCCCGCTTGCCAGCTTTGTCACTGTCATGGTGATGGTAGCAGCACTGATTGCTTTTGGTAGTGCCATTGCGCCGCTGCCCTATGCCCTGCTTGGGGCGACGATTATGGCATCTATTATCGGGCTCATAGATATCTCCACCCTCAAGCAGGCATGGCAACGCGACCGTTTGGATGCGGCCAGCTTTATCGCGGCATTTATTGGCGTGCTGATATTTGGGCTTAATACCGGACTCATCATCGGTCTGATGGTGTCCTTTGCCAGCCTGATTTTGCAGTCGAGTAACCCTCACGTTGCCACCGTGGGACAACTCGCAGGAACGGGGCACTTTCGTAATATCAATCGTCATGACGTGGTGACTTTTAATAATTTATTGATGCTACGAATTGATGAGAGTTTGTTTTTTGGTAATAGTGAATCAGTGCATCGGCGGGTATTAACTGCGGTACAGCAGCATCCTGATGCCAGTGAGATTATCCTTATTATGGCAGCGGTCAATCACATCGACTTGACCGCACAAGAGATGCTATTCACTCTCAATCAAGAGCTGAGCTTACAAAACAAACGCCTTAACTTTAGCTTTATTAAAGGTCCTGTCATGGATATCATTGGGCATACGCCCCTGATTACTGAGCTATCAGGGCACGTTTATTTGAGTACTATGGATGCCGTAAACGCCTTAAAAGACGTCTAATCACTGTATAATTAGGTGTATAATGGGAGTGAACGCTTTTTATCACTCCCCTTCATACGCCCTTATACAAGCCGTAGAGCTTATTTATGACTGACGACCTAACGATTTATAAACAAATCTATCCCACTCAATGTCGCAAAATTGCCGAGCTTGGCTATCGCTCTGTGCTCAATATCCGTCCTGATGACGAGCATATCACTCAGCCTAAAAGCTTGGATTTGGCAAGTGCCACTGCGCAAGCTAACCTAAATTATCACTATTTGCCCTTCGATGATGAGCGTTTAAGTCTAGCCACTATCAAGCAATTTGCGCTATATTATCATGCCATGCCCAAACCTATACTGGTGTTTTGTGGGACGGGTGCGCGCGCCAAGCTGCTGTATCAAAGCGCCTTAATGCAAGGGTTATTATGATGACGAGATATCAATAGTTACCCTAAATCATAGTATCATTTATAAAAATACGTCTTATTCCACCACTTAGATAACAGTAAAAAAGGAGCTCTTATGAGCCATAAAATCAGTATTACGGGACAAATTACCCCTGACCAAGTGCCGATGATTGCCGAAAATGGCTATAAAACGATTATCAATAATCGCCCTGACGGTGAAGAACCCAATCAGCCTACTAGTGCGGCTATCGCTGCTGCTGCCGAAAAAGCCGGATTGGTTTATAAAGAAATATCCTTTGCCGGTAGCGAGCTCAATCAAAATCATGTTGAAGTCTTTGCGGAGTTCTTTAACCAAGCCGAGCAGCCTATTTTGATATTTTGCCGTACTGGTGCGCGCTCAACTGGTATTTATGAGGCAGCGAAGCAAATGGATTTATTGGACGATTGATAGTTTAACTTTTAGGTTTTAAGTTTTTATACTAATATCGTTATATTTAGTGTTACTCATAAAAAATCCCGACGCCTGAGCATCGGGATTTTTTATTGGGTGTACACTATATCCGCATAAATCTACTGCATTACTAGATATTCAAACGCTGATAATGCGGCTTTTGAGCCCTCGCCCATTGCAATATTAATTTGCTTAAAGGGTACGGTGGTCACATCCCCTGCCGCAAAGATACCTTTGCGATCGGTACGGCAACGCTCATCAATTTCAATCTCGCCAAAGCGGTTAACATCGACGAAACCTTTGACAAAGTCAGTATTTGGCATCAGACCAATTTGCACAAATACCCCTTCTAGATTGCGCTCATGGGTCTCACCGGTTTTGCGGTCTTCAAAGACAATCGAGCTGACTTTACCATCTGTGGCTTTAATCTCTTTGGTCGCAGCACTGGTGATAAATTCAATATTAGACTTCTCTTTGGCTTTATTAATCAATACTTGGTCAGCCTTTAAGTCATCAGCGAACTCAAGGACTGTCACGTGTTTGACGATACCTGCCAAATCAAGCGCCGCCTCAACCCCTGAGTTACCACCGCCGATGACTGCGATATCTTTACCCTTAAAGAACGGACCATCACAGTGCGCACAGTAAGCAACACCTTTACCGACGTTTTCCGCCTCTCCTGGGACGCCAAGCTTACGCCACTGGGCACCTGTCGCCAAGATAATACTGCGCGTCTCGAACTGCTCACCAGTATTGAGATGAATTCGGTAGTTTTCTTCCTCAGTCTCAGTAATCTCTTTTACCGTGACGTACTGCTTCAAAGTAATATCATATTCATTTAAATGCTTTTCAAAATCAGCGGATAAATGCGCACCCGTCGTCAAAGGTACTGAAATCAAGTTCTCAATATCTTGGGTGTCTTTGACCTGTCCACCGATACGGTCGGCAACCATGGTTACTTTTAAGCCTTTACGGGCGGTATAAATGGCGGCGGCAACCCCAGCAGGACCTGCCCCTATGATAGTGACGTCTTGCCGCTCTAACTGCTCAGCATCGGCGTCCGCTTCTGCGAGCAAATCGGGGAACTGCTCTTGTAGCTTCTCAATCAATTTTGCAGTGTCAATGAGTCCATTGGCAAACGGTTTTCCATTTAAAAATACAGCCGGCACCCCTTGGATATGATTGGCTTCGACTTGCTCTTGAAACAGCGCACCATCAATCATCTCATTACTGATGTCCTCATTCAAGAGCGCAAACTGGTTCAACGCCTGCACCACTTCTGGGCAACTATGGCACGATAATGACACGTAAGTCTGAAACTGTAGCGGCTTATTAAAGCGCTTAATCAGTCTTTGAATATCATCGCCAAGCTTTAGCGTATGCCCGCCCGCTTGCAAAATCGCTAAGATAAGCGAGGTAAACTCGTGACCACCGGGGATACCACTGAAGACGATACCAGTATCAGTCAAGGCACCATCGATATGACTGACTACTTTAAAACTAATCGGACTGGGTAAACTGTCATCGGTTGCGGTGCTATCAAAATTAATTTTGTCCGTGGTGCCCGCAATTTTAGTCAAAAAATCTATCAATTCAGCACGTTTATTGTGCTCACCACGACCCAATATAAAGCTAATCGGACGGGTCATATTTTCGCTATAGCTTTTTACGGCATCTAATAAACTTTGGTCTAACATAATTGTTCCTCATTCTTATCAAAAGTTGTTAAATATGTAATGTCAGCGGCAACGCTGTACTCATAAATGGCTAAAACCGTCTTACTGTCCTCTCAATCAGTGATTTAAAACGGGCACGATTGATATTTTTAAAACAGGGCAATGGCTTTCAATAGCTCTATTATCAACGCTTTGGATGCTTTGGGCAAGCTGAGAAACTCAAACCTTATGTTTTATAAAACAAATCATTAATGAGTTTTTATACTAAAATACAAATTTACCATTAGCCTAGCGCAGCGGTGATTATTTCGCTACAATCGAGTGAGGCTCATAAAAAATTTAACCCAATGCGTCAGTGCTGATGACAAGCCTGCGCTCAATACAAGGATGACTCCATGAGAAAGACGGATACCTGGCAAGATAATAAAGATATTATTGCTGAGCTTAGGCAGACTGATAGTCACTTTTCGGTATTGTTTGAGGAGCATACTCAGCTGGATCAGCAGATTAACCAACTTGAAAAAGATAGCGTTAAACACGCCAGTCGTGAGGAAGAGATTGAGCAGATGAAGCGGCGAAAACTACATTTAAAAGATGAGATTTATAAAATAATAAATAAAAATAAACCACAAGCTCACGCCTAATTCTAAGGTCTCTTAAATTAAAATCTGTTGCATAAAAAAGACCCCATCAACTTTTGCTGATGGGGTCTTTTTATCGGCTTAATGTACAATATGGCATATTGGATTAAGACACTATTTAGATTTTTTAGATTTTACCAACTAGGTCAAGACTTGGTTTAAGAGTTTCTTGACCGGCTTCCCAAGCGGCTGGACATACTTCACCGTCGTTTTCACGGACATACTGTGCCGCTTTTACTTTGCGGAGCATATCTTTTGCGCTACGACCGATGCCGCCTGCATGAATCTCAGCCACTTGAATGAGACCGTCTGGATCCACTAAGAAAGTACCGCGCTCAGCCAAACCTGCTTCTTCAATCATCACGTTAAAGCCACGAGTGATACGACCTGTAGGGTCACCAATCATGGGATACTTCACTTTACCGATAGCCTCTGATGAATCGTGCCATGCTTTATGGGTGAAATGCGTATCGGTTGATACTGAGTACACTTCTACGCCTAAGCCTTTTAGCTCTTCGTAATGGGCTGCCATGTCTTCAAGTTCAGTTGGGCAGACAAAAGTGAAGTCAGCGGGGTAAAATAAGAAGATTGCCCAGCTACCTTTAACGTCTTCTGAGGTGATGGTTTTGAACTCACCGTTTACAAATGCGTCAGCTGAGAATTGTGGAATTTCTTGATTAATAATAGACGCCATGAGAGGCTCCTTTTTTTTGATTGATTGTTGTTAAGTTAATGGATATTTATTGTTGATTGTTTTCACTAACCCGCTCATTAACTGGGCTACCTGACAAACTATACGCGAATTCTATGGTTAATCAAATTAAAAGTTTTTAATGTGATGTTTTGTTTTATTAAACTTGTTAAACTATTCTATCTACTTTTTTATCTGTACATCAGTATTAAATTGATAGTGTACATAAGATAAATAAGTAAAACAAATCGCATGCAAAACCCATTCATAGAGAGGTTTTATGATTACCCTACGCCAACTCGAATTTGCCTTAGCCGTTGCCAAGCATCGCCACTTTAAACGCGCGGCTGAAGACTGTAATATCTCACAATCGGCGCTGAGCTTAGGCATTGCTGAGCTTGAAAAACAACTTGATACGCAGATTTTTGAGCGCAATAATAAGCAGGTGCTCATCACCCCTATCGGGCAAGATATTCTGACGCGCGCGCAGCGTATCTTCTCTGAGGTTAATGATTTGACCAGCCGTGCGCATAGCCATCAGATGCCGCTTGCCTATCCGATGACGGTCGGTATTATTCCAACGATTGCACCGTATTTATTACCTAAAGTGCTGCCTGCCCTGAGAGCAGAATATCCCAGCTTTCGCATGACTATCGTCGAGCAACAAACCGAGCGCTTACTGGAGCAAGTGCGCTATGGGCATATTGATACCGCGATTATTGCGCTGCCGTATGCGGTTGATGGCTTACATAGTTTTAAGTTTTGGGATGAGGACTTTTTTGCGGTATTTCCAAAAGAGGATAGGCATGCCAAACTTGACACCATCAATGCTGATGAGCTGGCAACGGCTAATTTAATGTTGCTTGGCGAGGGGCACTGTTTAACCGATCAAACCTTATCGGTCTGTCATTTTGACCGCGCGCAGATGAAATCAAACTTCTCTGATGCCAGTCTGAATACCTTAATTCAAATGGCGCTTGCCAATATGGGTACCACTTTAGTACCAGAAATGGCGCTCCATCAGCTGCATCTAGAGAACCAACATGCCGTGGCAGTGCCGCTTGAGGAAGAGGGACCACACCGCAGTATTGCCTTTGTCACGCGGCTTAATTATGCGCGGGTTGATGATGTTAATTTATTGGGTGAGCTATTTAAAAAAGCATTTGCTGCGGCGGCAACTCAAAGTGAGTGATTATCCATAACGGATAAATTTTATTTAGGCTGCATTTTATCCAGCTGTTTTTGTAGAGTGTCTTTCAGGCACTCTCAAAGTTTGGTTGATGCATGAAACGCGCCCTATCACTAATAAGCCGAGTCAATGAAGTCGAGTCAAATATGGATGATTTATTACGAATAAATGCTAACTTGAGTAAACGCTTAGGGCAGCATTTATCTGCTATAAATACTGATATTACGCCCATGCAGGTGGCAGCGCTGTGGCAACAGATGGCGATTCGTTATAGCGAGCCGCTACGCGCTTATCATAACTTATCGCATTTAGCACAATTATTTAGCCAGTTTGAGCAGGTTCAGCATCATCTTAACGAGCCCCATATCATCGCTTTGGCGCTGTATTTTCATGATGTGATATATGACCCATCAGCTACCGATAATGAGTGGCAAAGCGCCGAATACGCCGCCGAAAAACTCAGCGCTTATTTAAGTGCGACACAGTGCCAACGTATTTACAATCTGATAATGATGACCGCTGACCATCAGCTTTCTGACGCCAAAGACACAGATGGCGCTTTTTTGCTGGATATGGATTTGAGTATTTTAGGCGTAGCGTGCTCTGCTTATGACCAATACGCGCAGGCGATACGCCAAGAATACGCGCATATCTCAAACGAAGATTATCAAGTGGGACGGACGACAGTGTTAACAGGACTGCTTGCCCATCCTCGCTTGTATTTAACCGATTATTATCATCAGCGCTTACAGACGCAGGCGCGCGAGAATATGCAGCGCGAGATTAGTCTTTTACTCGCAGCTTAATAAACAGCTCACTACCTTGGCGCGCTGGATGCGAGTTGTAGCTGGTCTCCATAATTTCACTGTCAAAATAAGGCGCAAAACGCTGCTGATACTCCACTTTGCTACCGCCAAAGGGAATGTCGTCGCCGGCAAATTCTCTATCAAATATTAAGCCAATGAGATGACCTTGAGGTTTCAGTAACGCTGCCATTTGCTGCACGTATTCATCACGGCGCGATGGCGTTATCGCACATAAAAACGTCTGCTCCAATATCCAATCAAACTGATAATCCTCAGGCGCTAACTCAAAAAAGTCGGCACACACCAGATGCTCGACTGGAAAATCAGGATGGCGCTGTGCAAACGCGGCAATCGGTGCAGGGGCAAAATCCACCAAAATGACATGGGTAAAGCCTAATTCATGCAAATAGCCCACCTCATAAGCATTGCCCGCACCTGGCACTAAAATGGCTTGGTTTTTTGCCGATTCAGGTAGCTGGTCGATATATGCTTTGAGCGGTGGCGACACCTGCCCCATATCCCACTGTATGCTGTCCGACTCATAACGCTGTTGCCAATACTGAGCCTCATTGACCTTATCCATATGACCATCCTTGTCTTAATAAAAAGTTTATTTTAGTTAGCAGATTAAGCATTGTAGCCGATTATTAAGAAGCCGTCTGATTTTTAAACCCGCTATCATCAATCAAGGTATGCTGATTTACCTGACCTAGCACTTGCAGGTGATTGTCAAAAGACATGTTATGCCACTGACTGTCTTTCAAAATACGTCTGTTTTGTGCCTGCTTATCCAGCATTAAGCGGGTAAGTTGCCCTTGCCCATCACTGACGATGAAGCCTGATTCTCCAGCCTTAGACAACACAGACGCACCAGCACAATCTGGCAGGCGTATACTGTCTATCAGCTCATAAGTATCTAAATCGTAAACTGCCGCGCAGCCGCCAATCGGCGTGGTCACGCAAAGCAGGTTTGACTGGCTATCGACGGCGACACTAGCGATATAATGGTGAAAGCGTTGCCATTGGTTATGCGGCATTTTGAGCGCGGTAAACGCCGCATCACCGCGCTGATGGGTGAGTACCAATGGCACATTAAGATGGCGCTCACCCTGAAACTGAATACCTATCATCACCGTACCATTATCGTGCATGGCAAGATGCCGGATGCTCATCTGATTATGTTCAGGGACTATTTGCTCAAGTAGCGCACCATGATGACGATTGAGATACACCAATGAGGGGCGCATGCTGTCTAGGTTTAGCTCTTCACGCGAGGCTTGTTCAGTCTTTATACCGCCATTGGCAATCACCAGGGTATCGCCATCAGGATGCATCATCAGCTCATGCGGACCGATACCCTGTGAGTCGAATTCAGCGATTTTTTGATAGCAGTTATCGGCATCATACACACCGATTTTGCCATTTAGGGTCACGGTGTCATTCTCAGTGATATACAGCAAGCTGCCATCCAAGCTATAGCAAGCATGCCCATAAAAATGCCGCTTAGCCGCCGCTTTAAGCGCAAATTGCACTTGCCCGGTGGCGGTATCGAGCACCCAAAACCCTGTGCTCGGACGGCGTCCCATCACCACCACGTGACGATGACTCGCGCCATTATTATCATTACTGCTATCTGTCTTATCACCCTTAATAAGCGGTTGCACCACGATATCATGCACGCGCTCAGGCATGGTGGTTTGCCAAACGAGTTGTCTATCGGCATCGATACCGACGACCCCAAAACCACTGTCGTCAGCATTGGTTACAGTATTGATATCAGGAGTATTGCCCGCATTTTTTAATGAGATATGGGGTGGCATGGAGGCGACACCACTGACCCAGCAGACCGGACGCGCCAGCATCGTAGTGGTATGCCACTGGGTGCATGCCTCAGCGCTTTTGGCTTGCTCATCATAGTGGTAATAGGCATGTTGCCATGATTTTGTTGCCTGCTGATACGCGTAGTGCACACGCGATAGCGGCAATTTGGCGGAGCTCAAATCCCTCACACCGCTCAGATAATCCTGCCAATGGGCGTCAGGATACTGCTGACGGCGATAATAATGGTGCATACCCACTAAGGTCACCGTTCCTAAGATAGTGCCCAATAGCGTGCTCAACGTCTGTTTTATCAGTGGTAAATCTGAGCGTTTAGTCGTCATTTAATCGCCATCCGTACTATTAAAACCGACACGAATACCAAGCGTTGGAATCAGTTGGCGTTTTATCAGGCGGGTCACCTCATTCAGCTGATTAAGCAGCGCCTGCTGACTGTCCTTGTCTGCCTCTGCCAAGTCTTCAGGCATTTGTGCCAATAAGGTGGTGGTGTCAGCAAGCGCCGTTGATAAATTATTACCGACAGTATTAGCTGCATTACTAGGGTCATTATTATTCAGTATCGCGGTCAATACTGGGTCGGTTAGGGTGTCATTTAGGGTCGCCAGTTTTGCAGTGATAATAGCGCGGCTTTGGGCGGCGGTGGCGGCAGGCAGATGTCCTTTGGCTTTACCCCTTAAGCCTAATGGCTGCTCAATGGCACTCGATTTCAGCGTTTCAATCAATGATAATAAGGAGTTAAACCATTGGTTTAAGCCTTGGTCACTCTCTTTTGTTTGGTCAATGGCTAATAATTCGGTGGCATTATTCTGCCAGTGACGCTCTATCTCTTTTAGGCGAGTATTTAGGGCGGCGCTGGCACTCATCACATAGGCACACTGACCTGCATCTAGGCTATCATTGGCATAGAGGGCTTCCTCTAAACCAGGTATACCTTGGACAATAGCATTTTCATCGGCTAATTGTTCGGGCGTCACTGACGGATTGGTAGCGATTAAATTCGCCACGCCTTTATGTACCAATCCGCGCTCATCAGGATAATAATTAATATAAAGATTGCTCATGCTCTCAGTGGCAGGACCAAAATTCACCATCTCTGCACGGGCCCACGCTTGCGCTAATAGCAGCCACTGTGCCCGTAAAGCTTGCAGCTGCGCCCCACTGACCGGTACTTGCTGGCAATGCTGCACGGCTAAATCATGCAATAACGCGCTTTGGCGGGCGGCATCGCTATAAGCAGGAATGACGATATCATCAGCCACGTGAATCAGATAAGTTTGTGCGGTGTCGGGGCTGATGGTAACTGGGATAATCGCCATATTTTGCTCAGCGCTGTTTGTAGCACTGGCAGCACTGCTGCTATTATCCGCAGCCGTTGCACTCTCTTGGCTGATAGTCTGCGGTTGATTATCAGCCGCTTTATTATCCTCAGCAGGTTTGGCGCAGCTGATGAGCAGTCCTGCGCTCAATGCTGATAGCAACATCGTTAAGACATGCGTTTTTTTCATAGATTTCTCGGTTTTTATCAAGTAGTGCCTTAAAACCATGCGGTTTAGCGCGTGAATGTCAGGCATATTATGCGTTGCTTGTAATGACTATTTTTGCTAATATTAATTTG
>DAIPIF010000029.1:6350-14012 GCA_036770925.1 Psychrobacter sp. | reverse complement strand
AGTGAGTAAATATTATGGCAAAGCCTAAAAAGAAGAGAATTGAACGCGCCAAATTGACGCCTAGACAGCGTTTGTTTGTACAGGCGTACATTATTGACTACAACGCGAAAGCGGCGGCTCTTGCGGCGGGTTATAGCCCTAAAACCGCGTATATCCAAGGTTGGCAGCAGCTAGAGAAGCAACACGTAAACGACGCCATTGAAGAAGCTATTGAGCAGCGCATGAAGCGGTTACGCATTAACGCCGACGCGGTGTTGTACAAGTGGTGGCAGATTGCAAACCTCGATTACAACGAGCTTAGTGAAGTGCGTAGTGTCCCTTGCGATTTCTGTTACGGCGATGACGTACGGGAAGACCCTAACGCGGAAATCCCTGAAATTAACCCGAAATGCAAACGCTGCAGGGGCGAAGGCAACAAGGTTGTACTCGTGAAGGATACCAAAAAACTATCAGCCGAAGCGCGCACAGTCTACCAAGGCGCTAAGCAAGGTAAGTACGGCGTGGAAATTACCGCGTTGAGTCGTGAGCGGGCGCTTGAGAACGTGGCGCGTCATCTAGGTATGAATAAAGACAACCTTGACGTAACAACTAATGGTCAGGATATCCAAGCGGGGTTAGGTCACTTCTATGGCAAGTCAGACGAATAAATTACCGAACGACCCGTCGAACCTCAAACCGATAGCCACGCTCAACCCCGCGCTAGAGGCTTTTTGGCTCACGCCCGCGCGTAACCGCGTGTTGAAAGGTGGGCGGGCAAGTTCTAAGTCGTGGGACGCGGCAGGTTTTGCGATATTCCTGACAAATAAGTATAAATTAAGATTTCTTTGCGCGCGGCAGATTCAGAATAAGATTGAAGAATCTGTCTACACGCTTTTAAAGACCCAGATATATCGTTTCGGTCTGCAAAATAACTACAGCATTTTAAAGAATAAGATTATCAACAAGACCACGGGCAGCGAGTTCGTTTTCTACGGCCTATGGCGACATATCGAAGAGATTAAATCTTTGGAAGGTATTGACGTCTGTTGGATCGAAGAGGCGCACAGCTTGACCGAAAAGCAGTGGGATATTCTTGAACCTACTGTCCGTAAAGACCATTCTCAGTTTTGGCTAATCTTTAACCCTGATTTGGTCACCGATTTCATCTATCAAAATTTTGTTATAAACACACCGCCCGACACCATTGTCAGACACATCAACTACGATGAAAACCCGTTTTTATCCGATACAATGCTCAAAGTCATCAAGGCTAAAAAGGAATCGGATTACGAAGGTTACGTATTCACGTATCTTGGTGAGCCTAAGCAAGATGATAACCTAGCAATCATAAAACGGTCATGGTTCGCCGCAGCGGTAGACGCCCACATCAAACTAGGCTTTAAAGCGCAAGGTTTGAAACACGTAGGCTTCGACGTGGCTGATAGCGGTGAGGATAAGAACGCCACAGCTTGCACACACGGCTCTGTTCTGTTCGCTATTGATGAATGGAAGGGAAAGGACGACGAGCTGCTTAAAAGCGCGACTAGGACGTATGCGACAGCTAAAAAACACAACGCAAAGATTGTTTACGACAGTATTGGTGTCGGTGCGGCGTCAGGTGCGAAGTTTAAAGAGCTTAACCAACACCCCGATAACATAAACATACCTGACGTCGAGTTCGCTAAGTTTGTAGCGGGCGCGGGCGTGGCACACCCTGACAAAGAATATGAGATTGGCGTCTATAACCGCGATATGTTTTCTAACCTTAAGGCGCAGGCGTGGTGGGACTTGGCTAGACGTTTTAAGAACACGTTTAACGCGATTCAAAATGGTGACTTCTACAAGTCGGAGGATATGATTAGTATATCGAGCGACATACCCGAAGAGATATTAGAGCAGCTTAAAAACGAGTTGACGACACCGCGACAAGACCGTGATACCCTAGGCAAAGTTAAAGTCGAAAGTAAACAAGACCTAGCCAAGCGTGGTATAGTATCGCCAAACTTAGCAGACGCCGCGGTCATGGCCTGCTCGGGACACTTGGTAGTTTCATCATTCAAATACAACCTATAGAGAGAACGCGCATGGCTGAGGTAAAAATAAAAGATGGGCTTACGTCCGTCATAACATCGCAGGGTGACCCTGAACGCGATAAGTTGGCAGCGACTAGCTTTTCAGGCGTAAAATTAAGCGACGATCAGATCCGCAACGCCTATACAATGGGTTGGATGGCTAAACGCCTTGTCGACGTGCCAGCGCGCGACGCCCTACGCAATTGGCGAGTGTGGCAAGGCACACCATGCCAAGTTAAGCCCCTTGAGCATGTCGAGCGTAAACTAGGCCTACAGGGCAAGCTTTTACGCTGCTATATCTTGGCGCGTATTACGGGCGGCGCGGCAATATTCATCGGTACGGGTGACGCCGACCTTACGAAGCCTTTGCGGCCTGAAAACATCAAAAAAGACGGTATTAAATACCTAACGGTTATGCCTAGACACGATTTAGAGGCGGGCGAGTTGGATCGCGACGTTTTATCGGAATATTACGGTAAGCCGATTCACTACTCTATGTCCCGCGGCGATAACAAAGAAATGCTCAAGATTCACCCATCTAGATTGGTTATTTTGATAGGTGAAGCGCATATTGACGAATGGGCCGTCACAGGTAACGAGCGCGGTTGGGGGGATAGTATTATCCAAGCGTCTTACAATGCTTTGCGCAACAGTGCGTCTGCGGACAACAACGTAGCGAGTATGGTTTTCGAAGCTAACATTAACGTCATTTCGATACCAGACCTTATGGCTAAACTTGAAGACCCGCTATACGAAGCCACGTTGAAAAGCAGACTGTCACTAGCAGCAGCCCAGAAAGGTTTGCACGGTGACCTACTAATCGACGGCGCTGAAAAATTCGACAGAACATCGGCGAACTTCTCAAACCTAGACAGTATCATGGAACGCTTTGCGGTCATGGTCGGTGCGACACAGGGTATTCCCGCGGTTAAGTTCTTAGGTCAGATGCCTAAAGGTATCGGATCTAGTGCCAAAGGTGAAATGGCGAACTACTACGACGATATCAAAGCTATCCAAACGCTTGATATTCAACCCGCGCTTAACATACTTGACGAATGCGTGATCAGATCTGCTATGGGTGACCGTCCCGACGATATTAGCTATCTTTGGGCGGCGCTTGAGCAACCTACCGCGCTAGAAGTGGCGGAGACAGGCGAAAAGATTTCTACTATAGCGAAAAATCTAGCGGACAGCGGCTTGTATGAGCGCGCTGAGCTACGCGAAGCTTTAACCAACCAGTTAGTAAACCTTGATATCTTGCCAGCATTGGGTGACGCAGTATTGTCTAGCGAAAAGGCGCTTGACGACGATTTTGACCTAGAAGACGAAAACTACGGCTTAGGTGGTGCAGAATAATGGTTAAATACAACCTATCGGAATTGATACGCAACGCCAAGGATATCAGTTTGCCTAGGGTTGTAGAGCGGCTAGGTACGTCGCGCCAGTATCGTAGAATCTTACGTAAGGTGTTAAAACAGACAGGTCGCGAGATTAGTACGTCCCTACTTGCGGCGTACGTGTTGTCCCAAGAGAGCGAAGAGCCTTACGAGGAGGCCATACTTTTATTCGCGGTATTCGCGGCGCTTAAGAAAGCTGCGGGGGACGCTAAAATATCCGTCCAGCAATTGTTGGCCGCAGAAGCCGTGTACCTAGATAAAGCTTTTATCGCGGGCGTGAAGCGTGTGACCAAGGCGGATATTACTGCACTCATAGGCGAGGCCGACACAGCCACGTTGATGAATGGCATTGTTAAGCGCAACATGTCGTTCGTCGATGACCTTACTGAGCAAACGCGCGGCCTTATCGAGCGAGCAGTGATAGACGCGCAAATACAACAGAAGACGAAAGCCGAGCTGCGACGCGAATTAAATGCGATACTAGGTAAGCAGGCCAAACGCGCCGACCTAATCGCCGATGACCAACTCGAAAAATTGGCGGCCGAACTTGGCGGCTTTAGAGCTGAGCAGGCAGGCCTACACTTATACTATTGGCGCTCGCAAGGTGATAACCGTGTAAGGCAATTTCACAAGGAGCTAAACGGACGGCTACAAGATACTAGGTTTGCGTTCCACGGGGATAAAGGCCGATTGCCACGAGTGCCTATAAGGTGTCGTTGTTGGGCGCAATGGGTTGTCACCGCTTTTGAAGGTAAATGATAATGAATTTCATAAAAAGATTGTTTTGTAAGCACCGTAAGGCTAAAATCATTTATAATGGACATTGGTATGCTGTCGCGGAGTGTAAAAACTGCGGCAAGCGTAAAGACCTCAAGTAAGGGTTAACTATGAATTTCACAGACTTGGCCGTAATTGGCGGAGCACGGAAGACAGCGGACGGCTACCTAGTCGGCGAAGTCAGATGTGCCCGCACAGGCTTGCAAGACTATTTAGGCTTAGAGCTTGGCCTGAACACCATGGACGTTATTAAGGTCTACAGACCTGAAAGCGAAGTTTTCCACAAAGACAGCCTAGCAAGTTACGCTCACAAACCAATCAGCGACAACCACCCACCCGAAGATATCACGGCAGACAATTGGCGTAGGTATGCGGGTGGTGACGTCGGTAGTGACGTAGTGCGCGATGGCGACTTTGTAAAAGTACCTTATAAGCTAATGGACGCCGCACTCATTCGACAAGTTGAAGCGGGTAAAGCAGAAGTTAGCATGGGATATACTGCAGAGCTTGATTTTGTCGACGGAGTAACGGATAATGGCGAACATTATCAAGCTATTCAACGAAACATCCGCATTAACCACCTCGCCATAGTAGATCGTGGCAGAGCGGGCAAAGATTGCCGCATAGGTGATAGTGTAAAACCTTGGGGCATGTCGCCCTTAACAGTAACTAAACGCTTGGGAGATCATCGAGTGGAACTGAAAACCGTAATTTTGGACGGCTTAACTGTCGAGACCACAGATCAGGGGGTGATTGCCTTAAAGCAGTTACTAAACGATAAAAACACCGCCATCACTGCGATGAACGATTCTAAAGCAGAGCACGCCAGCGCGCTTGAAGCTAAAGATGTCGAGCTAGCAGTTAAAGACGCAGAGATTGAAGCTTTGAAAGCTGCTAAGCTTACTGACGCCGAAATCGACAGCAAAGTACAAGCCCGAAGTGACCTAGTCACCAAAGCTCGTATGGTTGCTAAAGACGCAGTTTTTACCGCGTTATCAGACGAAGAAATCAGAAAAACCGCCGTAACCGCCGCGCTAGGCGCTGACGCTATTGCTGAAAAATCACAGGCATATATTGACGCACGTTTCGATATGCTTTGCGAAGACGCAGCTAAAGGTAACGTCGATTCGTTCGCGGACAGTATGATGGGTAAACCCGCCACTAAGGTGACGGATAACGGGTACGCGGATTACGTAGCGCGCCAACTTAACGGATGGAAGGAAACTAATCATGGGCTATAAAAATGAAATGGACGCGGGCGTCGTTGGCGGTATCGCTAACACTGAAAACCGCGATATCGTGAGCCGTTCGGTTCAAACCGAAGCAGGCTTAGAGTTCGGCGTACCAGTCGCTCAAGGTGCGTTCGATAAGAGTTGCCGCGCGACTAAAGCAGGTGATACCAAATTTGTAGGTATTACTTTGCTAGACCGCAGCACACTGAATGACCGCTTTGATTTCCAAGACGACGCACGTATCATGAAGAAAGGCGTTGTTTGGGTTAAAGTCACCGAAGCCGTTAATGCGGGCGACGACGTAGCGGTAAATGTTGCCGACGGTACGTTCAACAAAACAGTAGCAGATACGACATCTGTTGCAATGGCAGGCGCAACCTACGACACTTCCGCGGCGCTTGGTGGCCTCGCTCAACTACGAATTAAGTAAGGATAATTATATGAGAATGCTAGACGCCTCAAGCATGTTGGCTTTCGTTGAAAGTCAGCGCACACACATCGAGACCGAAGTTAACGCTACGATCTTCCCTGAAATTGTTTATCAGACATTAGTGCCTGTGGACAACACTGCCCCGCCTTGGGTTAAAACAATCACGGCGCGAAGCTCAGAGGGTTTCGGTCAAGCGGCTTTTATCAACGGTAACGCTGACGATATCCCGACCGCGGGCAGCACGTACGGTCAAAGTCAAATCAAAGTTGTAATGGCGGGTATTGGTTACGATTTCGGCTTCGAAGAAGTACAAACCGCAGCAGCTTACGGGCTAAACCTACCAGCCGATGACGCTATTCACGCACGTCGCGCAAGTGAGCGATTCATCGACAAGATTACCCTTACGGGCGACGCTGAACACGGTATGCAGGGGCTTATCAATACGTCAGGTGTCCCAATCGAAGCGGCTACCGCTAAATGGGCATTGTCCAGCACCAACGAAGACGATATCCTAAAAGATATTAACAAAATCTTGGGTGGTACTGCTGTCTCAACGGGTAATGCCTTGCCAGCGGATACCTTGCTATTGCCGTTCACCACATACACGTACTTAGCGGGCCAGCCCTTAGCTAACAAGTCGGGCGGTACTTTGCTGAGCTTTATCTTGCAGTACAACAGTTATACCGCCATGACAGGCAAACCGCTTGTTATTCGTGCGTTGAATCAGTTGACTAACGCCGCCGTTGGTGGTGCTGCTGACCGCGCTGTCGCGTACTCGCGCAATCCTAGTATCTTGAAGATACATGTGCCAATGCTTCATCAGTTCCTACCTACACATCAGGTCGGTGCGATGAACTTTGTCGTCCCAGGAATTATGCGTCTTTCGGGCTTAGAAATTAAGAACAAAGAAGCCTTCCGCTACATTGATGGAGTATAAAAATATGCAAGTTACCAACAAAAGCTTAAGTCCGCTAATTTTCGCCGATGGGCGATTACTAGCGGCGGGTGAGACCAAAGACTTACCTGACCTAGACCAAAAACACGGTGTTCACGCAGCTTGGCTAGAAGCGGGCATGATTGAATACGGTGAAGATGAAAAGAAAACCACTACTAAAAAATAAGGCTATAGCAAATGGACATCATCGAGTTTAAAGAGCGTTACCCGTCGTTTACTGACGACAAAGAGGTTCAAATCGCCTTAAGCGACGCCGATGTCCTTTTGTCTGCCTTTTGCATTGCGCCTAGCAAACTAGGCTTAGCGCACGGCTATTTAGCGGCCCACATACTCTCTATACCTAGCGGCGGTTCAAGTCAGGCGGTTAAGAGAGTTAAAGCGGGTTCGGTAGAGGTTGAGTTCACAGATAAAAATATCACCGCTCAGCTTGATTGGCTAAACATGTCAAGTTACGGGCAGCTCTTCAAACTACTAATAACACCCCGAAGTATGTATGCGGGGATAGGAATGGTCGTGGTATGATTAACCAGCTAATCAGTAAACACATAGCCGAGGCTTTCGACAATCAGTTGGGAGACGCGGTTTCTTCGTTTAAGGGGTACAGAAAAGGCGCGGCGGGCGGTTATGACGCTGTATCGGATACGTACGTCCAAGGTACGGATGTTAACTATGTAGGTCGTGGCGTCTTCGACAGCTACAGCCAAGAGGAGATACAAGCTTCTCAAATAGACATTACCGACGTAAAGCTTTGGTGTCTGCAATCAGAGCTTACCAGCACGCCAGCGGTCGACGATACGGTTACCCGCGCAAGTGGTTGGCA
>DAIPIF010000029.1:0-6250 GCA_036770925.1 Psychrobacter sp. | reverse complement strand
GCTAAAAAGTTCCCGATAATAACGACCCAAACGACCCAAAGATAAGAATTACTATCATTAAGCTCTAAAATACCCGCCTAAACAAGAACGATTATCACCTTTGGGTCGTTTGGGTCGTTTGGGACAGTGTTTTGCTAAACTACTCTATATGTATACCTATTCTCTGAAAAAGCGTGTTAAACGACCCAAACGACCCAAAGATAAGAATCATTACCATCTACCGTTGCAAGGAGCAAATCGTGAGCAAAGAAGCAGCACGGCAAATAATCACTACCATGTTTGTAGAGTTCGACGGTTTGACGCACGACCGCAAAGAAATGCCTAATCAGCCGAAGCAGCCTTTTCCACCAACAGGTTTTTACGCCGTGTTGAGCATAGCGTTTGTTTTACACAAGATAACAAGCATTGGATCAGAACCTTGCACAACAAGGTATGGTACTATAAGCATTGAGGTGTCGGCGAAACTTGATACAGGCTTGAAAGGTATTACTGAGCTAACCGACGCACTAGAGGAGCACTTCGCCTTGAAGACGCGGGGCAAGTTGTGGACATCCACAGGCAATACCATATATAATGGCGAAGACAAAAGCCGTACGAGATATTTCGCTACGGTTCACATACCTTTTACCTTTGAAGAATAACCCTACCATCAGGAGCGCAGCATGAGCCGTGGAACTAAAGTCGTATTACTATACGCACCACAAACAGCCGTCGAGACAGTACCCACTACAGGTTGGAAAATCCTACCACGTAAATCGGACAGTCTTAACAACTCAGTCGAAATGACGGATAGCGAAACAATCGCAGACAGTCGTATCAAAACAGCAGGCATGGTCACGAGCGCGTCGTCAGAAGGCGATATCGAATGTGAATTTATTAAGGGCGCATACGATGATCTAATCGAAGCCGCCGCGGGTAACCTTTGGGCTACAGACGTGCTGACTTTTGGTGGTGACGTCGTTAAAATGTTCGCTATTGAAAAGGCGCACAAAGATATTTCACAGTATCACTTGTGGAAGGGTATGCAAGTCAACAGCTTTAAGCTAGATATCCCTGAATCGGGTTATATTAGCTGCACGTTTGGCTTCATGGGTTCAGGCTACGAGAACAAGCTTGTCACCTATTCATCTGCCGCGGCCGCCGCTATCACATCACCAAAAGCTACTTCGCTAACGGTTGGCGATATTAAACTTGACGGTTCTACGCTGCAAGGTGTAGCATGTGTTACTGCGTTCAGTTTTGAGCTTACCAACAATATTGAAAAACAGAACTGCCTAGGTTCGGGTCTTTATGGCTCAAATCTTTTAGCTATGTTGGCCGATATGACAGGCTCAATGACATTGGCTTATAGTCAGAAAGCGCAGCAAATCCTCAACAATCAGCTAACAGGTGCGCCCGTAGCAATCGAAGCTATTATCAAGTTCGGTGAAGGCGATGACGACAGCTACTTGTTGACGATTCCAAAGGCGCAGATTAGCGGTGATATCCCGTCGGGCGGCAAAGATAAACTTGAAGCCTCGCTGACATACAGTGTCTACGCAGACGTACCCGCCGATTACCCAACGCTAACGCGCGTAATCACGCCGTAAAAATAACCCCAACAATTAACTGCATAACAAAAGGATTAATGACATGGCATTCGTAGTAACTAAAATTAATTTAGACCAATTATCTATGGGTACAGGCACATTCACTTATGAGCCTGACAACATCACCATGACCCTACGCGGGTACGACAACCGCCAATTTCAACGCGCACAAGAGTTAATCTTTGCGCGTGAAAAGGAAGAGGCGGAAGTTATCAAAAATTCTACCATGGATGATAGTTTTCTAGACAACATCAACTCCGAAGACAAGTCCTCTGCGGAAATGATTACCCGCGCGGTTGCTAAGTTCCTTATCATAAGCTGGGACGTCGTTGACGAAAACGGCGACTTGTTGGAAGTGAACGGCGATAATCTGCTAATGTTAACCGCAGGCGTTACCGACACCCAACAATTCACCGAATGGTTGTGGACGTCTACGCTTAAAGTATCGACAGACCACGATAAAGCAATAACTAACACGAAAAAAAAGCCGTCACCCGCTACGTCTGGCAAGAAGAGTACCAAGACCTTACCGACTTCCAAAAAGCCGTAAGAGCACACATAGGCTTAGAACAGTTAGACGAGCCGCCCACGGATTGCGTAGTTAATGCCGCTATAACAGCATTTTACTACGCGGCCCGTGGGCGTTCTTACGTCGGCGGCATGAGTATTCACCCACTACCCTTGACAGTAAAAGACATAACTGACGTGGTCGAAGCACACCCTTTGCATGTAGATCGCGCTACACTAGACGCATGTGTTTTTGCCATAGATAACTACTACCTAAACGAAATTAACGAAAGTCGCGCCGCAAACTAAACGGGAAATAAATTATGACCATGGAACAAACATCGCGCCTCAGTATCGTCGTCGACACGGCGACCGCGAAAAAACAGATACTAGATTTCAGTAAGACGTTGAAGGCCGCTGACGAAAGCGCCGTAAAGTTTAACACTGCGCTCGATGGGTTATTCAAAGCAAGTACGGTTACCAAAACAACCAAAGCGGTAGGTTCTATAGGATCAGCCGTCCGCGGCTTGCAAGAAGACTTGGGCAAGACCGTACAGTATATGAACGGCTTTAGCGGCAGCGCGCACAAGTTCGCAAGCGCACTCAGCCAAATAACTACGGGCGCAACAGGTACTAAGGCGGCGGCTAGTTCTATAGGTTCTTTAGCTACACAGGTAGGCAAGCTATCCGCGCACACGGCCGAAATGAATAACCTATCGACAGGTCTCAGCAGGGTCAGCCACGGGTTAACCGCATTAACTGCGGCTACAGCGGGTACTAGCGGCGCGGCGGCGGCAATCGCTACGCTAACACCAAGGCTACGCGCGGCGGGTGCAGCAGCTACGAGCACAACCGCGCAAAACAATCAGTTATTGAACTCATACACACGCGTGAACACAGGTTTGCGCACCAACGCACAATTCTTAGCGCAGACAACATCTGCAACGACTAAGCACACCGCAGAGTCAGCCAAGGCTCAGCTACTACAGGATAAGATAGCTATATCTGCGGCTAAAGTAGCGCAAGCACAGACACGCGCGAAAATAGCCACGCAGCAGCTAGCTACAGTAACGTCTTTGGCTGCCACAGCCGTGACGAATTTAGCCACGGCAGAGCAAAGACTGTTAGCGGCGACAACAAACAGGTCTAACGCAGGTGTGCGCGCGGTAAACACACAGCTAGCGCAGAGAACCGCCACCGCACGATTAGCCGCCGCAAACTCAGCCGCAGCGGCCGCAGCAGACCGAGCCTCAACCGCCGCGCTACGATTAGCCGCAGCACAATCCCGCGCAGCAGCAGACGCGGCACGTTTGGCGGGGGGCTTAAACACGGCCAACGCTAGCGCGAACACCCTAACACGCACTATGACCCGTTTGAGAAGCATAATGGTTAGCGGCGTCGGATTCCTTGCAGGCATGAGCGTGTTGAAGACCGCCGACGAAATGCAGAACCTAGACAGTCAGGTTAAGCTAGTAACGCAATCGTACGAAGAATTTTTAGACGTGCGCGCCCGCTTGAGAGAAGTAGCAGATAAAAACTATACAGACATATCGGCCACAACAAACCTTTACCAAAAATCAGCGCGAGCTTTAGCAAACCTAGGTAAGTCCCAAGCTGACGCAATGGTGTTCACCGACGCGGTATCACTCGCAATGCGTACGGGTGGCCGCTCAGCCAATGAGCAGGCGTCTGCTATCCTGCAGCTCGGGCAAGCCATGGGGGCGGGCGTCGTAATGGGCGACGAATTTAGATCAATATCAGAGAACGCGCCAATATTATTAGAACTTGTGGCTAAGAAATTAGGCGTACTGCCGGGACAACTAAAGGAAATGTCCCGAGAAGGTAAGATAACTGCAGAGGTTATGTTCGACGCATTATCAGAGAACATAGGCATGTTGGAGGATATGGCTAAGAAAATGCCTATAACCATGACGCAGGCATTCAACGTAGCCAAGAACCAATATAAGAATTACGTCGGCGATTTCATGAACAAGACGGATGGCATGAGTGCTAATATCGCCAAAGGCATACTGCTTGTATCCCAAAACATGGAAAAGATAATAAAAGTCGTAACCCTAGCGGGGGGATTGGCGTTCCTACAGTTCGCCTCTAAAATTAACGTGGCCGCAAAAGCCATGGCCGTACTCAACGCCGTAATGCTGCTAAACCCATTCGTCCTAGTTACTGCTGCGGTAGTGGGGCTAGGCGTAGCGCTGTATGGCGTAAACGACGTATTCGACACTGTGGCTGTCGTTTTTGAAGACTTTATGTACACAATGCGCGTAGGGTATGAATCGCTAGGGGGTTTCGTCACGGCGATATACGATGTTATGCGTGAGGATACCGCAGATGGGCTAAGCCGCATGAGACAAAGCCACGTCGGGTATTTCGACGACACCGTAAAAGGTTTCGCGGGCATGTTGCAGGGTATATCGCGCGTCCTAGCCGCAGCGCTATCGACACTTGCGTCGTCAATGCAAATCACGTTCATAGCGTTTAGTAACTTCGGCACAAGAGTGCGTAACATAATCGTCGGTGTAGGTAACTTTACGCGCGAAATTTTCAATAGCATGTGGATAGACGTGCAAGATGGTATCAACGGCGTGATAGGTTGGGTTAATCAAATGGCGGGGGGCATAAACAGCGTTTTAGATCGAACGCCTCTCACATGGCGCGTCGGCGTCGTAGGCACACTTAAGGTCGACAGAAGCGCAGCGGGCAAGAAAGCATACAAAGACCTTAACACCACAACGTACGGCGATTTGCAAGGGCAAAATCTAGGCACGCTAATGCCACTCGTAGATAATAGGTTCACGGCGTTAGAGCGTGCTGTCGGTCAAAGAGGTGAGGGAAGATTGGACAAACCACTATCGACCAAAGAAATGAGCGCCGATAAAGCCAGACAAAAAAGTTTACTAGACCTAGCTAACGCGCAGGCAGCGTTGGCCGAAGCTGCTGAAAAAGCCGCTAGAGCCGATAAAAAGAAAAAACCAGACAGCAACCAAATAATGGTCTACAAGGCTTGGAAAAATGCAGGTTTGTCGGATAACCAAGCTAGAATTATCACCGCCGAAGTGGGCCGCGAGGGTAGCTACCTAGATAAAAATTTATTTGGTGGTCATATTGATGACTCAAACAAGAAATACAACCTAGGCATGATTAGTTGGCAAAAAGATCGTGGCGAAGATTTGGCTAAATTCCTAAAAAGTATGGGGCTAATTAAAGGCGGCAAGATAGAAAAATCTCAAAAAAGTCTCGACGCCCAAGCCCAGTTTGCCGTTAAAGAAATGATGACAAACGACAGATTCTCCAGAACCAAAAATAAATTTCTAGCAAACCCTGACATCGGTTACGATGAAGGCACAGAGGTTCTCGGCAGGAACTACATTGCGTGGCGTTATGACGACCCTGCGTATAAAGAAGGTCACAAAAATCGCGACCACTTCTACAACAAATTAAACCTAGAGCTAGGTAACAAAGACGCCTCTAAAGATTTGATGGCAGAATTTAAAGCGCAGGATGACGCGATAAAAGAGCAGACGAAAATACGTGAAGGTTTGGTGCGAGAGTTCGAAAGCGTACCCGAGAGAATACACAGAGAGCACATGGAGCGCCTACAGAAAGTGCGCGACGCCAACTACGGGCAAGAGGAAGGCCAAGCTCTATTCGACAAGGCTGACGCACTAGCGGATAGAGAGTATGCTATCTATCAAAACCATTTAGACAGCAAACTTGACGCACTAGGTAGATTTCAGCAGTCGGCTACTGAAATACTCCGCGCCGAAGTCGACGCCAAACTTTTCGAAATAGCCATAGACGAAGACCTAAACCTCAAAGGTAATGAGGAAAAACTAGCGCAAGCGATAAAATACGTAGGCGAAGAGTACCAAGAAAAACTCGACAAGTACCACGAGCTTATGCGCCAACAAGAGCAAGCGCTAGGGCAATTCCGCAAGACTGAAAGGCAGCTACTCGAAGAGTCCCTAGACAATGAGATCAGAGAATCACTGTCGGCTAGAGGCGTTTTATCCAAGCGCATAACAGAAGACCTCATTGCCAAAAAGGATTATGAGCTAGAACTTTTCGATGTGACGCAGGAGCAAAAGATACTCGAAATTGAAAAGGTACACCTAACAGAGCTACAGTATATCCAA
>DAIPIF010000028.1:0-14033 GCA_036770925.1 Psychrobacter sp. | reverse complement strand
TCAGCTAAGAAGTCGGGTAATTCTGCTGCGGTTTTTTCTAACTTTTTGAGTTTCTTTTTACCCAAACCGCCCAGTATGTCAATGGCGTGACGCAGGCGAATGAGGGTCATATCCGCACCGATAATCCACATCGAGTTCATGACGGGCGTCGATGAGGTGCTGCCGGCAATGGCGACAAAGAACGGTGACATAAAGTCGCGCATTTTGATATCGAGATGGGCAGCCAGACCTTTTAGGGTGGCGTAGATATTTTCTTCTGACCAGGTGGGCATCGTTTCTAGCTGCCAAAGCGCCAGTTGTAACATGTCGATGATTTGCTCAGGGGTGAGCGATTTATGAGTAAAGCTGTCGGCGTTGATAGTCGGCAGATTTTGGAAATAAAAGCCGCCCCAATTGATAGCGTCAGACAGCAGCTCGATACGCGGTTGAATGGCGGCTGCCATGGCGGTGAGCTTGTCGCTGTCATTTGCCCACTCAAGGATACGGTTTTTGAGTTGCTCAGGGGTGAGGGCGCGTAGCCATTCGCTATTGAGCCAATTGAGTTTTTCGATATCAAAGATAGGACCGCCCAAGGACACCCGCTTGATATCAAAGCTGGCTATCATCTCATCCAGTGTGAATTTCTCAGCTTCGTTAGGTAGTGAGTAACCCATGCGTCCAAGATAGTTCATCAAGGCTTCAGGCAGGACGCCGGCATCACGGTAGTAGGTGATGGAGGTGGGGTTTTTGCGTTTGGACAGTTTGGATTTATCAGGGTTACGCAGTAGGGGCATGTGGCAAAGGGTTGGCATCTCCCAGCCAAAATACTCATACAATAATTGGTGCTTCGGCGCTGAGTTGAGCCATTCTTCGCCGCGTAAGACGTGGGTAATTTGCATCAAATGGTCATCGACGACGTTGGCTAAATGGTAGGTGGGCAAGCCGTCGGTTTTGAGCAGCACTTGCATATCCACTTGCTCCCACGGAATCTCAACGGTGCCGCGTAGCATGTCCTCAACGCGGCAGACGCCTTCAGTCGGTACGCGCATACGAATAACGTGCGGTAAGCCTGATGCAGCAAGCTCAGTCGTTTTTTCAGGGGGTAGGTGGGCACAGCGACCGTCATAGCGCGGCGATTCACCGCGCGCCATTTGCTCGCTGCGCATGATATCGAGCTCTGCACTGCTACAAAAACAGCGAAACGCATGACCGTTATCTAATAGTTGCTCGGCGTGTTTTTTATAGATATCGGCGCGCTCACTTTGACGATAAGGCGCATGTGGACCGCCAACATCTGGACCTTCCGCCCATTCAAGTCCAATCCAACGTAGGGCATCCAAAATCATGTGCTCAGATTGCTCGGTTGAGCGGGTTTGGTCGGTGTCTTCGATACGTAGGATAAATTCGCCGCCATGTGCTTTGGCAAAGGCTAGATTAAACAGGGCAATATAAGCGGTGCCCACGTGTGGAAAGCCAGTCGGTGAGGGCGCAATGCGCGTGCGGATAGGGCGATTGCTACGGGTAGGATGAGTAGCAGGCGTTGACGTTAGGGTCATAAAAGCCTCAAAAAATTATGGTGAAGGTAAAGGGGTGTTTAGGTACTGATAAGCGTAAAATAGAGGGTTAGTATAACAGACAGTGCCACTATTTTTGTCGAAAACACCAGATGGCGCTTGACTACAGACATAACCTTGCGATAATAGCGCAGCGGATGCGCTAACTTGTTTATTTGCATCTGGTTTTTTACTATTAATGACCTGATTGGTCGCCATTTACTGAGTCGTTTGTGTCCCTATTAAATTCACTATCAAAATCTAAGCTGCATTCTGAATCGACCCTCACTGCGCCCACTGCCGCAGAAACCTCCGTGTCCTCAGTAGACACGCCGACTGAGCTCAGCTTTGGGCATGATGCGGTACTGCTGCAAGAGGCGGTGGCGGCGGTATTGGGCGTTAAGTCGTTACCCAATATAGATAATGCAGCGCCGCTGCAAGCGCAGGGCATTTATGTCGATGCCACTTTTGGGCGTGGCGGTCACAGTCGGCTGTTATTAAGTCAGCTTAGCGCTGATGCGCAGCTGATTGTGTTTGATAAAGACCCCACCGCCATTGCTGTCGCTCGTGAGCTGGCAAGTACCGATAGTCGCGTAACCGTGATTCATGATAGCTTTGCGACATTGACTCAGAGCCTAGCCGCTCTAGGGATTACGCAAGTGGACGGTCTGATGGCGGATTTGGGTATTTCATCACCACAGATTGATGACGGCAGTCGCGGTTTTAGCTTTATGCGTGATGGCGCGGTGGATATGCGGATGGATACCAGTCGCGGGCAGTCGGTCGCTGAGTGGCTTGAGACGGTCGATGAGGAAACCTTAGCCAATGTGCTGTATGAGTTTGGCGAGGAGCGTCACAGCCGGCGTATTGCCCGCGCGATTAAGCAGATGGAGCGCTATGAGTCCACGCTGGAGCTGGCAGAGGTGATAAAAGTGGCGCATCCTAATTGGCAGCGTGGCAAGCATCCTGCGACCCAAAGCTTTCAGGCGATGCGTATTTTTATCAATAATGAGCTGGGCGATGTCGATAGCTTTTTGCAGCAAAGCATTAAGGTATTAAAGGCAGGCGGGCAACTGTCGGTCATTAGTTTTCACTCTCTTGAGGATCGGCGGATTAAGCAGTTTTTGCAGCGTCATAGTAAAGGTCAGTATCCTGAGGACGAAAATTTACCGATGCCGCCGAAGCGTCCGCGTTATTTTAGTAAGCCCAACCGCATCGCGCCAAGTAAAGCTGAAGTGGCGCATAATCCACGCTCGCGCAGTGCATGGCTGCGCAGTGCAACCCGTAGTGATATCCCTTATCAGGCGCAGTAATCGCAAAAAACGCCTTAAAATAGCCAGCGCTGCTTAATTCATACGCAGCTGTTAAAAAGTGGCAAACATTATCTGCTAGCCTCGTAAGCCATTTTATGTTTGAAGCTACTTTATTTTAGACTCATACGAGCTAACGCTGATGCTCTCATGCGTTACTCCCTTTTACTATCGTTACGCTTATTTTGAGATCGTCATGGCAATATCTGGCAAACCGACTGACCATCATCAGACGACACCCCCTGCTACCTCTGATACCACTACCGATATCACTGTGCTGCTCAGCTCACACTCTACGGTGCGCGGCATTTATGTGGGGGTGCTTTTGCTATTGGCGGTTGCTATTGTGTGGAGCGGTATCAAAACCGCTGAAGAGGTTCAGCAGTATCATCAGGATTATAAAACCTTGCAAGATATGAAAAAACAAGAGCGCACGCTAAAAATTGAGCATCAGCGCCTGTTGATTGAGCAACAAACCTTTAGTGCCACGCCACAAATCGTCAGCCGCGCCGTGGCTGAGCTCGGTATGTACAGCCCCAAATTGCAGGATAAAATGATTATCCAGCCAAGCGCTCCTCTAAATATAGATATAAATAATAGCACTGCTGATACCAACGTAGCGGAGGTGGGTCAATGAGTGATAAAAAGCCCATCAAAAAACCTAGCGCCGCGATTAAGAAGTCAGCCGCGCCTATTACCAAAAAGCCTGCCAATAAAAAGCCGGTGGCAAGCGGTAAATTCACCAAGCCGCTACGCAGTGCCAGTGCGGCAAAAGCCAAGCGCTCGCCTAAAGACAGCACCAAAAAACGTCTGACTAAGCTGACCGATCGCCGCAAAAAAACCAGCCATAACAAGGATGATAAAGGCGTTTATACCAGTGTCAAAACCCGTCGGCGCTTTATGCTTAATAAAGCCTCGGGCGCCTCGGCACGCGGTAGTTTTGAGAATGATAAAAACCGCTACCGCAGCGTATGGGTGATTGCCTTTGCCGTTTTGATCGCTTTGATAGGGCGCGCGTATTATATTCAAGTGCTGAACAGCCAGTTTTATCAAGATAAAGGTGATGAGCTTATCACCAGTACGCGTACCCAAAAATCCTATCGCGGCATGATTACCGACCGCAATCAGTTGCCGCTGGCGGTCAGTGCGCCGCTGGCGACGGTCTCCTTTAGCCCTTATGATTATGCGTACGAGTACTATGAGCTGCAACGCATTATCTTGACCAATACCGATCATCCAAAGCTACAGGGACGTATGCAAAAACGCTTGGATAATATGGATTTGATGAAACTGGCAGCCGCGGCAAATGTGCCACTGGCGGATTTACAAAAAGCGGTTGCCCTAAAAGATAACATTGATGTGACCGATAAAGAGGCGGTTAAAGCCGCTCTACCCTCAGGGGCAGGCTCGCATTATTTTCCACTACTCAATAAAGTCACCCCTGAGATTGCCCAAAGTGTCAGTGCCATGAACTTCCCTGGGGTGTATGAGAAAAACTTCTTTCAGCGCTATTATCCACAGCCACAGCCAAACGCGCAGTTGCTTGGCTTTATGGGGCAAAATGCGGATGACCCTGAAGGCGGTTATGAGGGACGGGCGGGTATTGAGCGCCAGTTTGAAGCGATGCTCGCTGGTAAAGATGGCAAGATTTTAGTGCTCAAAGATGCCAAACAAAACAGCCTAAAAGAGCTGAAGCAAATTGAGCCTGAAGTGGCGGGCGCAGATGTGGCATTGACCATTGATTCACGCTTGCAGTATTTGCTGTATAAAGAGCTTGAAAAAGTCGGGCGCGTGCAAGAGGCGCGTTGGTCAACGGGTATGATTGTGGATGTACAAAACGGTGAAATACTGGCGCTCTCGACATGGCCGTCGTTTAATTCTAATAATCTCAATGAGATGACCGGTGAGAACCAGCGTAATCGTGCCTTGATTGATACCTTTGAGCCCGGTTCGGTGATGAAACCCTTTACCGTTGCCGCCGCCTTAGATTCGGGTCAATATACCGAGCGCTCGTTAATTGATACCAAGCCCGGCTCCATTCGGGTGCGTGGCTACACGATTCGAGATGGCAGTAATTTAGGGGTGATTAATCTGGCTACTTTATTACAAAAATCCAGTAACGTCGCCTCTACTAAAATTGCGCTATCACTGCCTGCTGATGGCATTACCAATATGCAACGAAAATTTGGCTTTGGCACCAAGACGCCGCTACAGTTCCCCGGTGAAGGTAGCGGCTCTGTGACGACGCCCAAAGAAAACGAGACGGCGCGCCGTGCCACTCTCAGCTATGGTTATGGTTTAGAGGTGACGCTCGCGCAGGTGGCACAAGGCTATGCGACGCTTGCGGCAGGTGGGGTGATGCATCCACTGACCTTAATTAAAGATGGCGAGACGCAGCCCAGCACCCGTATTATGGCGCATGAACAAGCGATGTCGATTGTCAAAATGCTTGAGTCGGTCACTGAAGAGGGCGGTACGGCAAAAGCGGCAGCCATTGATGGCTATCGGGTGGCAGGTAAAACGGGCACGTCACGGCGTATCAATCCTGATGGCGGCTATTATTCGGATCAATACCGCAACGTTTTTGCTGGGATGGCACCCGCCTCCAATCCAAGACTGGTTGGGGTTATCTTAGTGGAAGACCCGCGCGGTCAGTATTATGCGGGTTTGACCGCCGCGCCTGTGTTTCATAACGTGATGAAAGAGGCATTGCGCCTGTATAATGTGCCATTAGATAAACCCTTAAAGACAGAATAAGCGCTATAACGCTTATAGAATTTATCATCGGCATTTAGCGTAAACCGCCGCTTATTCACGCCTTTTTTAACGTCTAGGATTTTGCTCATGACTCTTTTATCGCCGCCGCTCAGCTTGCAAGCGCTTATAGATAGCTGTAATAATAAGCAGCTTGTTCAGCAATTATTACCGATGATAACGCAAGCGGCGCATCCTAGCTTAATCGCGGATACTGCGTTTGGGCAGCTGCGTTTAGACAGCCGTTATGTGGCAAAAAACGATGTTTTTGTACTGTTAAAAAGCCAAAGTCAAACGCTTGAAAATAGCCAAAAAAGCGCGGATTACCTCCTGCAAGCCGCCACGCAAGCACGCTTTATTTTATCCGAGCTTGACCCAGAAGCTTTGCTCAATAAATCGCCGATAGCCTTGTCGGCATTGTCAGCATTGTCTTGCCCTGTATTATACGTGCCGCATATCCGCGACTTTTTGGGCAGTTTGATGCAAGCCTGTTTGCAATATCAGCAGCCAGTCACTTTGCCCACAGTGGTGGCAGTCACCGGCACCAATGGCAAAACCACCATCAGCCAGCTCATCGCTCAATTAACCCAATTGGCAGGCATGAGTAGTGCGGTCATGGGCACCGCGGGCAATGGCAAGTTGGGCGCGCTCATTCAAGCCAGTCATACCACAGGTGATGCGCTCGCTGTGCAGCAGTTTTTATATCAAATGGGCGTTGATGGCGCGGATATATTGGCGCTCGAGGCCAGCTCACACGGACTTGATCAACAGCGTTTGCAAGGCGTGCCCATCAAAGTGGCGATTTATACCAATCTCTCGCGTGACCATTTAGACTATCATGCCGATATGGATGAGTATGTCGCAGCCAAAGCTAAATTGTTTGATAAAACGCATTTTCCAAGCGTGACCCATGCCATTATCAATAGTGATGATGACTATGCCAGTGTCATGCTAGAGACTGCGCAAGCCAGCGGTTTGATAGTTTGGACGTATAGTTTACACGCCGATAGTGATGCCACTTTTGTGGCTACCAGCATCCATCCGAGCCTTGAAGGGGTCAAAATTGGGTTGCGTTGCAATTTTGATAAAAAAACGGATAATAAATCAGCAAATGAGATGAATATCATCAGTCCGTTATTAGGACGCTTTAACGTGGCAAACTTATTGGCGGCTATCGCGGCAGCAGCTGCTTTAGGCATTGATATTGAACGCCTTGCTGATTTGATACCGAACTTGCAGGGTGCTGGCGGACGCATGCAGCGCGTTGCCTCCAATGATGGCTGCTTTATCGTTGATTATGCCCATACTCCAGACGCGTTAACCCAAGTGCTTGCCAGTCTTAAGACCCATTGCCGCGGGCAGTTGTGGGCAGTATTTGGCTGCGGCGGTGACCGTGATGTCGGCAAGCGTCCACTAATGGCACAAGCGGGATTGGCAGGTGCCCATCACGTCGTTTTGACCGCAGATAATCCGCGTAGCGAAGACCCAAATATTATCTTAAAAGATATGCAAGCCGGCATGAGTCCTGAGCAATATCAGCGCACGCATATTGAACCTATGCGCCAACAAGCGATTGAATACGCGGTGAGTCATGCCAGTGCAGATGATATCGTAGTCATCGCGGGCAAAGGACATGAAACCTATCAAGAAATCAATGGCGTGCGTCATGATTTTGATGACCGCCTTATCCTAGAGCACGCTTTGCAGCAAGCAGGGCGTCTGTAAGTTTTAAATTGCTTGAAATAAATAATAAATAGCCACCATACAAGGTAACCACTATGACCGCTGATAACGATAACCCTATCCAGTCGCAAGGGCTGTATGTCTGGCAAAGAGATAATTTGCTAGCGGCAACTCAAACGCTTGATGCTCACTGGCAACAAGGGCAAGCGCCGCTAGAAAAACCATCCGATAATAAGGACTCGTTTAGCAGTCAGCGCATCGCCACCGACACTCGCCGTATCCAAGCGGGTGATATCTTTTTGGCGATTAGTGGGGATAATTTTGATGGTCATGATTATGTGGAGCAAGCCGCCGCCCAAGGCGCAGTAGCGGCTATCGTCTCGCGTCCTATAATGACTCATCATGCCTCAACAATCCCGCAGTTAGTGGTCAGCGATACGCGTCTGGCTTTGGGGCAATTGGCGGCGTATCGTCGGCAGCAGCATCCTAATTTAAGTGTCATTGCGCTGACAGGCTCTAGTGGTAAGACCACTTGCAAAGAGATGCTCGGCAGTATCTTTAGTCGTCTAGCACCGACTTTGATTACCCGTGGCAACCTGAATAATGATTTTGGGGTGCCGATGATGTTGCTAGAATTATCAGACCAACATCGCTATGCCATCTTAGAGCTGGGTGCCAATCATAGTGGTGAAATCGCTTATACCACGCAACTGGTGCGTCCTGATGTGGCGTGTGTGCTCAATGTTGGCACCGCGCATTTGGGCGAGTTTGGTAGCCGTGCCGCTATTTGCCAGACCAAGGCGGAGATTTATCAGACCTTAACCGATAGCCAAGTGGCGATTGTGCCTGAGTGTGATGATTTTAGCCGTGAGCTATACCAAATCGCCAAAAGTCATACCAAAAAGGTGCTCGGCTTTGGGGCGACTGACGTGCAAGCGAGTCACTTAGATATCCAGTCTGATGGCAGCCAATTTAAATTACATCTTGGCGATAGCGTGCACGATGTGTATCTGCCGCTGGCAGGTGAGCATAATATCAATAACGCACTTGCCGCTGCCGCTTGTGCGCAGGCATTAAATATTGCGGCTGAAGATATTGTCATTGGCTTACAAAACGCTCGTCCCGCAAAAGGTCGCCTGCATACGCAGATTTTGGGTCATCATCGGCTGATTGATGACACTTATAATGCCAATCCGCATTCAGTGCGCGCTGCCGCAAAGGTGCTGGCGGCGCAGAGCGGCATCAAAATTATGGTACTGGGCGATATCAGCGAGCTTGGCGATGCAGCAGTCAGTGAGCATCAAAGCTTAGGTCGCACTATCGGCACAAGTGGTATTGATAGGCTACTTTGTGTCGGTGAATACGCCGCTGCTAGCGTCGCCGCTGCGCATGAGGCTAATAGCCGTATTGAGGCGCAAGCGTTCGCTGACAAAGCCAGTTTACTAGCGTATTTGCAGCCATATTTACAAGCTAAGCAAGCCATACCTTGTACCGTATTATTCAAGGGTTCGCGTACCATGCAGATGGAAACACTTATCAATGCGTTAGTCGAGGAGTAGGCGGTGTTAGTTTGGTTATTTGAATGGCTCAGTCAGTATTACAGCCCGTTTTCGGCGGTTTCCTCATTGACGCTGCGGGCGCTACTGGCGGTGGTTACTGCTTTGGGCTTTAGTCTATTGTTGGGTGGTCCTGTTATTCGGCATTTGCGCACGCTCAAATATGGGCAAGCGATTCGTAATGATGGACCACAATCGCATCTGATAAAAACAGGCACGCCAACGATGGGCGGGGTGCTCATTTTAACCGCCATTGGTGTCTCAACGTTATTATGGGCAAGGCTCAGCAATCCCTATATTTGGATATTGCTGATAGTGATGATTATCTTTGGCGCGGTCGGCTGGATGGATGATTGGCTAAAAATTAAGTATAAAAACCCACAAGGCTTAATCGCCCGCAAAAAGTACTTTTGGCTGTCAATGGGCGCGTTATTTGTCGGCGCATCGCTATATTACATTGCCTTACAGCAGCCCAATATAGACACCACCCGCGATATGCAGGATTTATTACTACCTATTCTCAAAGATTGGGTGATACCTTTTTCGGTACTACCGATGGGTATTGGCTTTATTATTTTTACCTATTTTGTGATTAATGGCGCCTCCAATGCAGTCAACTTAACCGATGGTTTAGACGGTTTGGCTATCTTGCCGGTGGTATTAGTTGCCGCCGGTTTAGGCGCTATGGCTTATGTGTCAGGCGACGCTATTTTATCGAATTACTTGCATGTGCCCTATATTGCTTATAACTCCGAAGTTATCATCGTCTGCGGCGCTATGGTGGGTGCAGGTTTGGGCTTTTTATGGTTCAACGCCCACCCAGCTGAAGTGTTTATGGGCGATGTCGGCGCATTATCATTAGGCGCGATGCTCGGCACCATTGCCGTTATGACCCGTCAAGAAATTGCTTTTGCCATCATGGGCGGCTTGTTTGTCGCCGAAGCGGTGTCGGTGATATTGCAAGTCGGCTCTTATAAATTACGCAAAAAACGCGTCTTTCGTATGGCACCACTGCATCATCACTTTGAAGAAATCGGTTGGAAAGAAACCCAAGTGGTGGTACGTTTTTGGATTATTGCTATTTTGCTGGTGATATTGGGTTTAATGACCTTAAAACTGCGTTAAAAAAATAATTTAATTGAATAAAAAGCCATGTTATAAAAAGCCATCTTATAAAAGTTAAGTTGGCTTTTTTTTTATTTTTCGCGCTGTTTCTCACTATCTTTTATCCCTTAATGCGCCTGATTTTTGCTAAGATGCTCCCCATATTTATATGATATTGAGATGCTTGTGTCCTTATTTATTTGCCCGCTTTGTCAGTCGCCCTTGCTTGCCGCCGCGGATACATGGCGCTGTGATGGTCGCCTAAATCCTAAACAAACCGCGCATCCGTTTGATGTGGCGCGGCAAGGCTACGTTAATCTATTGCCTGTACAACAAAAAAAGTCTAAAGCCCCTGGCGATAGTGCAGACTCTATTGCAGCCCGTCAGCGCTTTTTAGCCGCAGGCTATTATCAGCCATTACAAACGCTAATCTGCCAACAAATAACCCAGCTACTTGCACAAGATAAGACTGAAATTGAGAGTATTAAAGAGGATAAACAACCGCTACACTGGCTCGATATCGGCTGCGGCGAAGGCTATTACACTGAGGCGATGGCACAATGCGGCATGGACAGCATGATAGCCGCAGATATCAGTAAACCTGCCGTCGTTGAGCTTGCAAAGCGGAGTAAAGCGGCACATCATTTATGGTATCAGCACAGCAATGAGCCAAAAACCGTGGCGCAAACCGCCACTATTTATCCACTAGTCACCAGTGCTGCGCATCTGCCACTACGACCTCAAAGCATGGCGGGACTTAGCAGTATTTTTAGTCCGATATTACCAAAAGCGTTTGCCCAAGTGTTGCAGGATAACGGCTATCTCATTATCGCTAAGCCTGATATTGGGCATTTAGCCAGTATTCGTGAGGCATTATTTGATAGTGTGCGCGAGCATGATTCTGCTAAGTTTTTGACCGAATTAGCGCCTTATTTTGAACGACTAGCCACTCATAACATCAGCACTGAATTGAGCTTATCGGCAGCAGATTTGGCAGATTTATTGACCATGACCCCGTATGCGTATCGGGCGCGTAGTGACAAGCGTCAAGGCTTATTGGCAATGGCTGACTGCCAATTATTCAAAACCGAAGCGCGATTTGTCGTGTACATTTTACAAAAAACAGCAGCAGCTATCTTATGACCCTAGCGCGGACGCTACTTGCCCCATATTTGCTGATACTTCAGTAGTAATGCGGCATCACTCTCGATGCGTGTGCTATCTGGAATGATACAATCAATCGGGCAGACCTTATCGCAGGTTGGCTCATCATAAAAACCCACGCATTCCGTACATAAATTTGGGTCGATAACGTAGGTTTTTTGACCGCTTTGGTCATAGCTGATGGCATCATTGGGGCATTCAGGCTCACAAATATCACAGTTGATACAGGCAGAGGTAATGGTTAATGCCATGATTAAGCGCCTCCAAAATCCAGTTAAAAGTAAGCATTAGTATTTAGGTGAATATCGGTTTTTTGACATTTTTCATCATCAAGGCAAATTGTAGCGTCTGTTTATCCATATCTGTAAACGGATTATTAATTTGTGCTATCCAACCTGAACCTAGTGCCGCCTCAATTGCATTGCCATTTTTATCCCACAGCTCGGTTAAGATATAAGTCAGATTGCCTTTTGGGGTCATCATCTCGACAGTATCGCCAACTTCTAGCTTGTTTTTAATCTCTAAAGTTAATTTATCCTCGCTGACGGCAATCACTTCAGCGACAAATTGCTGATGCTCTGTTTTTGATGAGCCATACTCATAGTTCTGATAGCTGCTATGCACATGCCGCCGCAAAAATCCTTCGGTATAACCGCGATTTGCCAAACCATCCAAAGCGCTCATCAAAGCAGTATCAAAAGGCTTACCAGCTACCGCATCATCAATCGCTTGCCGATACACTTGCGCGGTACGAGCGACATAATAATGCGACTTAGTGCGCCCCTCGATTTTGAGGGAATGTACGCCGCTAGCGACCAGTTTGGGTACCAGCTCCACCGCCCGTAAATCCTTGGAATTCATGATATAAGTGCCATGCTCATCCTCATACATCGCCATCAGCTCACCGGGGCGGTTTTGCTCCTCAAGTAATACCACCTCATTACTCGGAGACGGTACATAGTTCTCACCCATTACCATATCGCCATTTAAAGTAATGCTTTCAGTGTTTAAATGAATCGTTTCAACTTGCGGGGATTGCTGGGGGTCAAACCTTTGGGCAATCGGCGCGAGCGGTACGATATCGCCGGTTTCATTCTCAACCGCTTGATAGGTGTTATAATTCCAGCGGCAAGCATTGGTACAAGAGCCTTGATTGGCGTCACGTTTATTCATATAGCCGGATAATAGACAGCGCCCAGAGTACGCCATGCACAGCGCGCCGTGGACAAAAACTTCCGTCTCCATCGTCGGTACTTCTTCGATGATTTGTTCAATCTCTTTGAGGGATAACTCCCGCGATAAAATCACCCGCGTGATGCCCATTTGTTGCCAAAACTTCACCGTTGCCCAGTTCACCGCATTGGCTTGTACTGACAGATGAATATCCATTTCAGGAAAATGCTCACGTACCAGCATAATCATCCCCGCATCCGACATAATCAGTGCGTCAGGCTGCATGGCTACTATCGGGCGAATATCCTCAATAAAGGTTTTTAATTTAGCATTATGCGCTTGGATATTGACCACCACATAGAACTTCTTGCCCAAGTTATGGGCGTAGTCAATGCCGCGCTGCAAGGTATCTTCATCAAAATCATTATTGCGTACCCGCAAGCTATACCGCGCTTGCCCTGCATATACCGCATCCGCCCCATAAGCAAACGCATATTGCATATTTTTAAAAGTACCAGCAGGGCATAATAGCTCTGGGGTCGCCGGATGGGTGGTGGAGATGCTCATGGGTGTACCTGTTGGTTAGTGCGGATGGTTAGGGCGGATTATCAGTGCAGATGATAAATGCTGACGATTAAATACGGCTAAAAAAGCCATCTATTATAAAAGCCATCTATTATAAGAGATATCCCGCCATCATGAAACCAATCCAACAAAATGATTGGGGTATTCACTAGGGATAGTTATTTTAAACAAAAAAGCAGCGCCCTAGTATTGTAGAGCGCTGCTTTTATGTATGGTATTTTACCGGCTTACTTTAATTTAGCGACTGGCAAAAGTGAGCGTTTTCATCCCATTGACAGTCGGCTGATTGAGGGTGATTTTACTGGCCAAAATATCGCCGCGGGCATTAATGCGATAACATTCGCTTGAAGTGCCATTAGGGTCATTACTCAGCAGAAGATTTGCTGAGGTTTCTATACAGAACCAAGCGCTGTTATTATTCTCGCGCATCAACGACCAGCTTTGGCGATAAGTGCCAATTTTTTGGCGTTTGCTACTATCAGCATAGACGGTTTCTGTAATTAAAGGACTCGATGAGCCTACGCTCGCCATTTTGGGAATAGGGTTGGTTTGTGTGGATAATGAATATTTGCCAGTGCTATCGGTAAAACCGTGGAATACCAAAGGATTTAGAGTAAAGTAATTAATAGCGACTGATTGATTGGTGATTTTATTATTGAGTTTATTAATGGTGTTGACTTCACTGCCTTGTACCGACTTATTATTGAAGCGCATACTGCCTTTTGGGGTCACCTGAATATCCGCTGAGGCGCTTTGATTGTCCACAGTAGCCACAAGGTTTTGACTACGAGCTTTGGTATAAATATTGAGCATTACCGTTTCAATAGGATATTGTGTGACGGTATTACCTTGATTGCCATTGCCAGTATGGGTTCCGCCGTTCATGCCAGCGGCACAAGCGCTTAAACCGAGACCTGCTACGATACACAATCCTACTGTTTTTATGGCTACTGTTTTCATGATTGCGCTCCCTGATTTTATGATATGGTTTATCGCACTATTTTAGCTATTAGACAGTATTACTATAATCTAATTTTTAAGCCCTCGCATCCCTCACACGCATCAGACCCAGTTATAATTACCTCATTACAACAACCAGACATTTAGCAGAACACTAATAAACAACAAGTATAATTAGACATTAGGAGTAGGTATGTCTGCAACCAAAGAAG
>DAIPIF010000027.1:0-14126 GCA_036770925.1 Psychrobacter sp. | reverse complement strand
CCACGCCCTTATGCTTGCCAAACGGGAGGTGCGTAGGCATGCGTGCAAACTCGCTGAACGCATAGAGCTGATCCATACTTGTGATATTCTGATTTTTGCAGATGATATAAAGCAGTCTTGCCGTCATCACTACGTCAGCCGCCGCGCCGTGAGCGTCTTTCATGTTCGCCCTTGCATACTCATAGTCGAGCATACAAGACATAGCGCCCAACGTGTGACTGTCAGCGTCAGGGTAAAGATTGCGAGCCATTGCTAGTGTGCAA
This sequence comes from Psychrobacter sp., assembly GCA_036770925.1. Lineage (GTDB taxonomy): Bacteria > Pseudomonadota > Gammaproteobacteria > Pseudomonadales > Moraxellaceae > Psychrobacter. The sequence goes on along the minus strand of DAIPIF010000027.1, from coordinate 13,863 downwards.
ATTGCTTTGTACTGACTAACATCAACCCCAGCATTTGAAGCCACTCTTATATCAAAGTCGATGTTATGCCCGATGATATAAACCGCGCCCTTTGGCATCGCTTTAGCGCAAACAACTGTATGACTGTCGCAGCGCTCAACATCCTCGTTAAAGATATTAGTAACCGCCATAGCGCCATAACTGATAACGCGGTCAGGCTTGCAGCGCTTGCTTGTTACGTCCTTTTTATCATCTGACTTATCAAGTATGCCGTTATAAAATTCGACACCCATGATGCCAATCTCAGTCGCTTGAGCATCTTCGCTTGCGTCTGTTGTTTCAAAATCTAAAACTATCGCTTTCATATTAACCTCTGAATTTATCTGGCATATTGCCGCTAATTATTGCTTGCTCAAGCTCTGCCAACATCGCGCAAAACTCAGGCACTCGCTGCTCGATTTTATCGCCCATCACGGCATCACGGTACATTCGTTCGTAGTAGGGCGGCATACCCTCGCAGTACACGAGATAATCCCACCACTCACGCCCTGATACCCATAATGTCGCCTGTACTTGCGCTAAATGGTCTTTGTCGACTTTGCCAGTGCGTAGTAGCGTGACCATCTTTTGCGGTGTTAACGTCTTAATCTCTAAGCCGCCATTGCTACCGACTAAGCGGTCAGGACTTGCGCCCATGTAGTCATTGAGCATCATTCCGCAAACGGTTACAGGTTCGCTTGAATATCCGCATGACTGATAATACTCAACGGCTATCGGCTCTAGCTCATGCCCTCGCTCAGTGTGCGCATTGCCAACAAAATCGCTAGCTGCAATACCTCTAAAGCGCTCAGCAACCAGTGTGTCAGCATACGTCATAGCTCCTGCGCCGAATGGCGGTAATGCTCTACCATCTACCAACAAACAAGCAATCTCGCTTGCCGTTGGTATGCCTAGTCGAGCGTCTAACCATTCCTGCGAGCCTTGTTCGCAGTCAAGGATAATCATGCGTCTTTACCCCTGTTTTGCTCGTTGAGCTTGTTGGTCAAAATCCCATCGATGTAGTTGTAATTTTGCAGCTTGATACTGTCGATAGAATCGATTTGAAAATCATTAAGCAGCCATGCCATAAACCCGTCTTTTGACTCACCGCTTAACTTGTCAAACTTCATAGTTAAGCCACGCGCTTGAGCGCCTGTAATCATCTTGTGAGCATAGACGTTTGAAGTTCGAGCGTCATTGTCATCACGGGTTGCTATATTGAGCAGGGCACACAATGAGTAGCGTTTACCGTAGCTGACAGCACTGCCCATTGCTTGCGCCGTATTCATCTTTTTACTGCCGCTAAAGTCAAACGGTACGATCAACGATGTTTTGATTTGATGACCCATCTTGTGTAGCAAAATAGCCTCAACAATCACGTTGCCGTCATATATAACGTTCACGTTGCCATACTTGTCCTTAACCTCACGGTTGTTTGATATATCGGTCTTGGTGTCAAAATACGTTGAAAAGCCGTATCGATTGAGGATAGGGCGTGTAATTTCTACCACATCCTCAAGCGTGGCGTAGTTTGAATCGCCGACTTTTTTGGATTTAGCAACCGTTGGAATCTGACTTTGCATTTCAGCAAACGCTTGGTTAAAAGCAACCAGCGCGAGCCGCGCCATTTCACGTTCCTGTAAATCCATTAACCTCTCTAACTTCTCAACGTCAAATTCGGGGTTGGATGCCATAGTCATAATCTGCATAGCCATGCTTGCTTCATTAGTTTGCACGGACACCTGATTACCGTTTACTGTCATTAATTCACTCATATCTGACCTCGACTATCTCTAATAAATTGATTTGCATGACGCGCGTTACGATACTCAGCAGACGCATAATAATCAGCGTCTCTTTGCTGTTTTGCAGCACCGCTATCTGATATAGATAGCTTGTGCTCAATGATTAGCGCGTCCTGATTGCTGCTCTCGCTATCTAGCGCATTAGGTAGCGCGGAACATGCCGCCACCCATGCTGCTAGCGCAATAATGACTAGCGATTTACTCATGCCGTCACCGCCGTCTCAACATTGTAGCCGTGGCAATGAGTGCTTAACAGGCTCTCAAAATGCGCTCTAGCATCATCATCATCCAGTGGCACATCAATCAGCAGCGTACTATCGACTGTCGGCTCTAACTGCACTCTGTGCAGCACACAATAGCTATCGTTGTCACTGCTACTGTCAAACTCTACGCACTCAAAATGCAGTAGCACGTTGCAGGTGCTATGCGAGTTTGCGCTGCGTCCGTAAATTCTGATCTGTTGTAAATCCATAACCCTGCTCCTTATGCTGATAACCAGTCTGAGTTTTTAAAACCATATAGTGACTGGTCGTAGTAATTCTCATGCCCGCCGTTATCGAGCGAGCACCTATAAATATCAGTCGCTAGCCACTCTAAACGCTCAAGCTGCTTAGCCGTTGGTTTGACTGGCACATCGTCAAACGTGACTGCGCTCAATAGCGCGTCGTTGTCGCTATTGATAATGTCCAGCGTTACGCAAACGCTAAAATGGTCGCAATCATCTAAAAAGATAAATGCTTGATTGTTTTCGACTAGCTCAAGATACTGAGCTTTTGCCGTAACTGGATGCAACGCGGTATCAATGCGCTGCTCGATAGTCATATCATCGACTACCGCTTGTAAATCTAGTTCTAGCTGTGTCATAATTGACTCCTTGAGTAAGTAAAGCCCCATCGCCTGTCCGGTTGAGTGGGGCTTTTTTATGTCTATCAATAAGTGCTTGATAGCTCAGTAATAACTATTTGATGCTCGCTGCCAACCTTGCTACTTTTGGCGACTGGCTTTTCAAGCTCAACGCTGATAATGGCATTGGGTGGCAGTCTTAGGCGCTGGATAACCGTGTTAGTGGCTTGCACTACCGTTACCGCTGATATAAGCGCGTTTTGCTCGCTGCCGTTATGCAGATAGGTAACGCGGTACGCTGATACGTCTAGCGTGAGCGCGTCAACTAGGTTGCGCATGTTATCGGCTGCGTGAGCCGGTGCTACTGATAAAGCGAGTAGCAAGGCTGAGATAAAAGGTTTCATTTTGCGTCCTCAATGATTTTGAATGAGTTGATACATTCATCACAAATCGCAAAATCTTTCACATATTTTTCGCTTTCATCTCGCGTTACATGCCCACACTTAGGGCATTTCCAGACATAAACGGTTGTCACTTCTTCGGTTATATCGCTACGATTGATAGTCGTCATTTTTTAATCCTCATGTTTTTAAATAGTTTGTAGCGCAAATCTCTCGTCGAGTTGTTTGCTGACTGTCTCGACATAATCACGATGGTTTGAGATTTTGCCGTTTCGCTAAGTTGCTGCGATGTGTTAATAATAACACGTTTATATTAAAAAACAACTATTATTTTAATGTATTTGTGCTATTATGACGTATCAACAAAGGAGCTATAGATGAATAAACCTGATTTTGTGGAGATTGTGCGCTACCTGCTGCAATCAAATACTCAGATGGAGTTGCAAGCCAAGACTGGCGTGCATCAGCATGTTATTAGTCAACTCAGTCGCGGTGTCAGTAGACCCCAAATCAGCTATCAATACGGTCACGCTCTAATAGTAGAGTACGACAAGCAGTTAAAAAAGGACGCTAGATTATGCAAAAAATAAAGAGAATTAAGCCAAGCGTGATCGTGACTATGCTAAATATTTACGATTACAGCCGATTCCCAAAACCAGTATTAAAAATAATTTGGATGAACCGTTGGGGTGATTTTGACCCATTTTATTATGAGTACGCAAATAACTGAAAGGGTATGAATACGCACGTTAATTTAGAAGATGACGCTTTTGAGCGTATCGCGGCAAGACAGCTCAAAGACGAGCGGGTTAAAGCGCAGATTATCCGCGACATGAAGTTTAAGAAAAGAATGAACATTATCACCGCGTTGGCGCTTGTGTTTTTGGTACTACAAATCATTTTTACAGTTTTTTATTCATAGGAGCTAACAATGCTTAATAGAGAGGGTTTCTCACTTGTTATTAGTGAGCCAAAAATCAGCGATACATCAATACCGGTTAGCGAAGTCGAAGCATGGCTTGACCAATTCCCCGAAAAGCGGGTCGAGAATAAACCGAACCACGGCATCATTATTAACGCGCCCATCGTCACCACGACTGGCACAAAGGTGCTATCAACGCTATCCGCTAAAGAGCGAAAGCAAGCGCTCGCTACAGCCAAACGCGAGCATAAAGAAGCGATGCGCAATCTAGCAGAGCGTGAAGCGCAAACAGCAAAGCAGATTGCAGAGCAGCGCAAAATTTGGATAGCAGAAGCAGCGAAAAACAACGAGCAAGCGGCTATTGATGATGCAGCTAAAAAGGCGGCGGCTAAAGAGCGCTACAAGCAAACGGCACTAAAAAAGCGTGAAGCTAAGCGAGCATTAAAGCCAGCACCAGAAGTTAATAAACCGCTACCGAGACATGCAGCGCAAACCCAAAGAAAAAAAGAGCGTAAAGACGCGCTAAGAAGTGAGCTGCTTGCCGGCGGGCGTGTGGTGCAGGTTGATAGCTCAGTATCGGCGGGCAATAAAATTCAAGCAGCGTACAAATTGCAGCGCCTAGATATTAAGGAATTGACAGTAGAGTTTGCGGCGCTTGATAAAACCATCGTCAAGATAAAACCGCCAAGCGAGTCAGCTTACTACATTATTGATAATTTGGAGCGCTATGCACCCGCTGACAAGCTAATAGCGAGCACTGCGCTTAATAGTGATAGCAGGTTGGTACTCAAGGCGGTCTGTAGCGGCAAGGTGTTACTGGTAAGCGATATAACCAGCAGTAGTACCAATTACAAGTCGCAAATGATGCGTAATATCAGCAAAACCTACAGCCTTGGCATAAGCGCTATTTACAAAGAGTCAAAACTCATTGGTTGGGTCGCTATAGATGCCGATGCGGTAATGCCAGATGCGCCAGTAACAGAACCAGTCGCAGTAGAGCCAGTCGCGCCAGTGAGTAGAGTGAAAGAGCATCAAAGGCAGATGATCAGCGAGTTTGCTCAGCGCATTGGTAAAAACCACATGAGCGTCAGCGATGCGATAGCGGAACTGCAAAAGATAAAAGAGCGTGGGATAGAGTTTGCGTATCTTGAGTTTGAGCGCGTGGCTGGCGAGTGTGATAGCACGGTCGATGCAATTATCAGTGCGAATTGTAAGTAATAAAAAACCGCTTATCAGCATGAACTGGTAAGCGGCACTACAACTACATAGAAACAAGGATTATAGCACATGAATATTTTAACTAGCAATACTCAGCAATCAATGACCAGTCAGCAAATCGCGGAATTGGTCGGCAGTCGTCACGATACGGTAAAGAAAAGCATTGAGCGCATAGCTGAGAGAGGCGTTATCACGCTTCCGCCACTGACGGAAACGTCTTTTAAGGATGCTATTGGCAAAACGCAGCGCAGCACTGCTTATATCTTCAGCGGTGAGCAAGGTCGTTTGGATAGCATTATCGTCGTAGCGCAATTATCGCCCGAATTTACCGCCGCATTGGTCAAGCGGTGGGATGAACTTGAAAGAGGCGCAGCACAGCCAATCGAGCCGGCTATTGCATTGCCTCAAGATTACCTGTCAGCACTCAAGGCACTTGTGAGCAGTGAAGAAGAAAAGCAAGTCATTGGTGAGCAATTAGCTATAGCAGCACCAAAGGCGGCGGCATTAGACACGCTCAGTCACGCAAAAGGCGCACTTGGCATACGTGAGACTGCAAAAGCCGTTGGCATCCCAGAGCGTGAGTTTATCGCACGCTGTTTAGGTGAGAGTCAACCTAAGTCATCACGCTTTTTATACCGTGACAGCGAGGGCAGATTAAACGCCCATGCTCACCGCATTAAGCAAAAGTTTATGAGCCAAAAAATCACCACGTACAAAGGCAAAAACGGCTTTGATTTTACAACTATCAAGGTCAAGTTTACCGCAGCAGGGTTAGCGCATATCGCCAAACGTATGCAGGTTAAGCCAGCCCCTAAAAAACTAAGGGTTATGTAATGAGCAATCTATTAATTAACGAGCCGCCATTGCAAGTGCTACCAAGCCTTGCTAAGGCGATAGGGCTAAATGAGGCAATCATGCTGCAACAAGTGCATTACTGGCTGCATCACGCCAAAGTTAAGCATGACGGCAAGATGTGGATATACAAAACACTTAACCAGTGGCATGAGCAGGACTTCGCCTTTTGGTCACTTGATACCATCAAGCGCACAATCTCAAGTCTAAGAAAAATGGATTTATTGTTGGTTGAAAAGCTATCCAATAACTCTTTTAACCGTGTGAATCATTACACGGTTAACTATGAGCAATTAAGGCTTATTGACGTTAAAAGGTCTGCAAACCCAGTAAATACCGATAAGGGCAATATGCACCAATCGACAGGTGCAGAAAGCACTCAGCATAAGGGCATTTTGCACCAATCAGATAAGGGCAATATGCACCAATGTTTAAGAGATAACAAAGAGAATACTAAAGAGAATATATATATAAGCGATTTTCAAAATAACGATGATGTTATCTCAACACTGCAAAACAATGCAGACGCAATAGCAAACTGGCAAGCGCCTAGCAAAAGCGAAATGCAAGCTGAATTGGTAAGAGCTGGCTCGATGCTCAACATGACCGATGACCAGTATGAAATCTATGTTGATGACTTCAAGGCGTACTTCGAGCAAAACGCATTGACTGGTAAACCACTGCTAGGCGATAGGAATAGAAAAAACCGCTTACGCCAATGGTTAGAGAATATCGCAAAAAAGCAGCCTAAAAAATCAAACGTCTTTGGAGAGAGTAATGCAAACCATCAATCAGCTAACAGCAGCAATCAGCAATTCGACACAAGCACCACGGCAGGATATGCAGCAAAAATGGATGCAGACGCAGCAGCCTACTTTGCAAGACAGTAACCCTAGTGACCAATTGATAGAGGCGATCCGCACCTTATTCATGCAGTGGAAAGCATGGTTTAAAAATAAGATGAAGACCCGCGATGATGATTTTGACTGGTCATTCGATATGGTTTTAGTTTGGGCTAGATATTTGACCAAAAAGGTTATCACGGCAAAAGAGTTTAGTACGGCTAGTGAGTTGTCTTTTGACCAAGACTGGATGCCAAATAACGCTAAAGAGTTTTTAGACTTAGCACGCCAGCCAGTAGTCAGTAATTACCCTGACATGCGCCAAGCATACTTAGATGCAACGCAAGGCAAGCATAAGCACGCAGTAGCGCTTGAAACGGCTAAGCGGGTAGGTGAGTGGGATATTAAGTCCAAGCCTGAGTCAATGACTTACAAGGCGTGGCAGCAGCATTATCCGATTGTATGCAGTGAGCATAGCAATGGCGCTGAGTTTACTACTCCAGTCAGTCGTCAGGTGCAATATGAGCACACGCCGGTGCGGGCAGGAACGGCAGCAAGCGCGAACATTGATGCATTTTTACGCAAGTTTGGGAGTAAAGCGGTATGAGCAGAGTAATAACGATGTGCAGTCATAAAAATAACGTGCTGTCAGGCGAAGTTTTAGAGGACGGCGTTTACTGGCAAGTGCCTGAATTTGCGTGCAGTGACAGTCTTAACAGTAGGGTGGCGATACTTGAGCGCTTAGATATTATTCAGGTTGAGGCGCAGTTGGATAGAGATATGGGCGGTGACCAGTGAGCCATACACTTGAGCAAACAGAGTGGCTTAAACGCCGTCAAGCGGTCAAGGACGGCAAGCAGAACGCGCTTACTCACTTTAAAAACTTAGCGCTGGATAATGACGGCGATTTAATGATTGGCATGACGTATAACTTTGCATTAGCTCGCTACAGTTGCACTTATACGCAGCGTGACGGTGTGAGGGATTTTGGTGGGGCAAGGTCTTGGGATAATCAAGGCGGTAGCTTAGACGGATTAGCAGACCTAAATTTGGGCACAGTAAATAGCGATGTGAGGGTGATATGAAACCATTTAAGCCAGTGTTTAGCGGATTTATGAAGATATTTTTGCATGATGAAACGTTTGAGCAGGCAGCAGACCGCTCGCAGTTTACGGGGCAATGGGTTGCCAGTCGGCGCAAACGCATCGTAAAGCGTGACCGTAAATATCAGGTGACGCTACATATCTTTGATATGGACGGTAACAAGCGCGGATTGCAAGGCATGGTATTTAGCGATAAAGGCGGTCATAGCGATTTATCAAAAGTGATATTTGGCTTTGGTAACGATTTTTGTGACGAGCTGAGAGCAGCAGATGAAACGCTGCAAGTCGATTTAATTAACTCGTATGCGGTGGTCAGAGCATGAAACCATTTTTTAAGGCAAGTCTGCCAATGCCGCCAAGTGTTAATGGATATTGGTTAGTAAAACCAAAGGGCAAATATTTGAGCGCTAACGCTCGAAAGTTTAGAGGTGAGGTAATTGCATACGTGGCAAGTTTAGGCAGCGTTAAGACGCACACAGGACGCATTAAAGCCTATATCACGATACATGGTAGAGATAAGCGCAAGTTCGATATTGATAATTATCAAAAAGCGGTCTGGGATGCACTCACTCATGCAAGGGTGATTGCAGATGACGAGCTGATTGACGAGCTGATTATCAAGCGCGGCGAAATCATCAAGGGCGGTCAGGTTGAAGTTGAATTATTTGAAATTAAGGAGAGTGATTGTGAGTGATAAAACAGACATGGTGAACAATCCGCCACATTACAACGATGAAAGCGGAATCGAATGTATTGAGGTGACTAAACACATGGGATTTCTAGGTGGCAACTGCTTTAAATATCTTTATCGAGCAGGGCAAAAAGGTTGCGCGATTGAGGATTTGAAAAAGGCGGCTTGGTATGCGGACATGGCTTGGGAGCAGGAGGATATAGTACCTGACGAAGCTTTAGATGATGTGCGGCGCATCGCAAGTCATCGTACAGGTAACATCCGAGACGCGATGCTATTTGTCGCAGATGACCATTGGTCGATGGTAGAGCGGCTTATTAATAGCGAAATTAAACGACTTGAGGGCGCAAAATGACCGACGATATTAAAGTAAAGCTCGCTGCTTGGGGTGCTTGGGCTCGTGATGATAACGAGTGCTTAGGGTGCAAAAGTCCATCGCTGATGCTCATGTCGCAAGCACCGCATCTTGATAAGCAGGCGCTACTAGCATCAAAACGCCCGTCAGCGCCTTTTATTGATGATGACACGGCATCGCTAGTGGATAAGGCAATGGGCGAGCTTAGCCGCTATTCTGTGCATCTGTACGCGATACTGAGCTTACATTATCGCTATGGCTGGTCTATTAATCGCATCGCGCAGGATTATTGGTCAAAATTTGAGCACCCATGCGGTACTAAGCGCGCGAGCAACTATCACGTTAATCCGCTGTTTTTTGAGGGTGTTGGATTTATTGGACGGGCAATGATGACCGATAATGCTTAATTATTATCCATTATTTGCTGTTTTGGGGTTTACATTGTCCGCATATTAGGGCATAATAGCTATATCAGGTCGGGGCAATGAGGCAACGACTTAGCTCTAAGAGAGATTATCATGAACAAATCAAACCTTTTTAAACTGGCTCACAAACTTACTAAAGCAGTCATCAAGACTGGTGATAACTATCAAGTAACTTTTGGCGCAGCCATCAAGCACATCAACTCGCTACACAATATCAGCGGTACAGATAAGCAGTTAGCTTGGGCTGACAAAATCATCGCTAACATCATCATCGCTATTGATAACGCTCAGTCTGACTCTTTAAACCACTTTGCAAACAAACGTACTGATGTACGCGCTATGCCTGCCCTTATCGCTACACTAAACAAGGGTATTGCATACTTTGTTAATAAGTTTGTGAGCATGAGCTTAAACGAGTTAATCGCCTTGGCTGCTAACAAGACTTATAAAGATATGCGCCAAAACATTTGGTCTAACATCACTAAATCGGTATTAGCAAATGTTAAAAAAATGGAAGCTAAGCAAGGCGTTAAATTTATCAAGTAATTAGACCAAAATCAGGAGTAATAACCATGTTAAATATTAATGAGTTAAAAGCAAAAGCGGCGCTTACCGGTATGTCGATTGTCGATACTGAGGGTGACTTATATCAAATCTACACCGATAGCGGTTATGCAATCGGTCATCCGCAAGATTTAGCGAGCTTGCAAAATGCGGACTATTGGGGTGTACTTGATGATTTTGAGGAGGTTGGTGACGAGCAGGATGCTATTGAGTTTTTATGTACTAACGGCTCAAATAGTGGTTTTAAGGTAATGGCGGTCAATGCGGATGCGGCATTACAGATAGCGGCTAAGCGTTTTGATGGTGAGTCTGATTATGTGCTGCCAATCAACGTAGTGGGTGAGGATGGTCTAACAGGCGCTTGTATTAGTGAGTCTGTAGCTGATTTGGCTTACACTGATGATGAGATGGGGTTGAGTGATGACTACTGAGCAATTACAAAGAGCCGGTCGCCTGCTATACGGTGACCAATGGCAGTCAAATCTAGCTCGCAGTCTGAGCGTAGACGATAGGACGGTCAGACGTTGGGCGAGTGGTGACAGCGCTATCAAACAATCTATAGCTGACGAGATAGTAGGACTACTGCGAGATAATCAATCAGATATTGGTAAATTTATTAAAACGCAGTGATAACGCTTGATGTTTTAAAACCAATAAGGTAAAGTGTGTAAAGCTGCACGTTTTTATGCAAGCAGCCCCAAACTTAAAGCCCTATCTTAATCGACGGGGCTTTTTTATGTCCAAAAATTGGCAGGGATGCTATGAGCTATCTAACAAACGATATGGTTTTTAGAAACTGGCAGCGATGCAATAAAGACGGCAGGCAAAAAGCAGCCGATTATTGGTATGGTTTTTTAGCATCACGCGCCAAAAGTGGCGATAAAGCAGCTCAGCTAGTGGTTGAGAAAATGGATAGATTGAGATGAATATGACTGATAGAAAGCAGGCATCATGGTTCGATTTGTTCTTTATCTTAATTTGCTGCTTTACGGTGGGTATGGGTGTCGGCTTTGGTGTTATGTTTAGCATCAAGGTTTTATCGTTAATCTAATTGTGGCGATTTCGCCGTATTTAAAAACGTCGGAGGACGTGAATATGAAAACGTCTGATGATGTGGTGATGGGCAGACCTACTGATTATAAGGTTGAGTTTAATGAGCAGGCTTACAAGCTGTGCTTATTAGGTTCAACCGATGCTGATATGGCTGATTTCTTTAATGTTGCCGAATCCACTATTAACGCATGGAAACTAAAACACCCTGACTTTTCGGAGTCCATAAAAAGGGGCAAGATTTCAGCAGACGCAAACGTCGCAAGTCGATTGTATAAACGTGCTATTGGTTATGAGCATGACGAAGATAAGATATTCAACAACAATGGTGAGCCGCTAATCGTACCAACGACAAAGCATGTGCAGCCTGATACAACAGCCGCTATCTTTTGGCTTAAAAATAGACAGCCTAAATTATGGCGTGACAAGCAAGAAACAGAGCTAACAGGCAAAGACGGTGCCGAGTTATTCCCGTCTATCGTGGTGCGCTATGAATGAAGTCGTTGTCGAGTTCCCTGCCAAATTCGTAGCGTTTGATAAACCTTGTCGCTACAAATTTGCTAGAGGTGGTCGAGGCAGTGCTAAATCATGGTCAATCGCTAAGAAGCTGTTAATACGCGGTGGCGAAAAACCCACACGTATTTTGTGTACTCGTGAGGTGCAGAAATCAATCAAGCAATCCGTCCACCAGTTGCTCAAAGACCAAATCATCGTAATGGGGCTTGATAGCTTTTATCAGGTGCTAGACACAGAGATACGCGGCAAAAACGGCACTCAAATACTCTTTAGCGGCTTGAGTGATATTACAGCCGACACAATCAAGTCTTTTGAGGGCGTTGATATATGCTGGATTGAGGAAGGGCAGGCGATAACCAAGAAATCGCTGACTACTTTAGTACCAACGATACGCGCTGAAAACTCAGAGATTTGGGTGTCCTATAATCCGCAGCTTGATACTGATCCAATACATGAGCTTGCTAGTAGTGAGCGTGACGATGTTATAACGATTGATGTTAACTGGCCAGACAATCCGTGGTTTCCTGATGTGCTCAACACTGAGCGTATCGAAGCAAAAAAGACCATGAGTGAGGCGGACTACAATCACACATGGGAGGGTAAATGTTTGCCCGCAGTGGTCGGGGCTATCTACTTCAATGAGATTGCAGAGGCAGAGGCAGCAGGGCGAATCACGCGCTTGCATTATGACCCAATGCTTAAAGTACATACTATTTGGGATTTAGGGTTTAACGACTCCATGTTCTTTGGTTTTGTGCAGGTATTGGCGGGTGAGATACGCATCATTGGTGCAGTAGAAGATAATCAGCGCACACTGGTTAGTTATATAAACGACGATATAAATACCAAGAAGTACAACTGGGGTGATGACTGGTTTCCGCATGATGGCTTTGCTAAACGTCATCAATCAGGTAAATCTGATGCTGAGGTTATGCGCGCAATGGGGCGCAAGGTTCAGCGAATACCAGATATGGAAGTCGAGACAGGTATTAGGCGTTTACGTGAGGTATTCCCACGCATCTACTTTAATAAAGATGACCCTGGCGTTATGCGCTTAATTGAATGCTTAAAGAGGTATCGCAGACACGTAAGCAAAGCCACAGGCGAGCCAAGCAGACCGGTACATGATGAATATAGTCACGGCGCTGATATGGCGCGGTATCTTGGCATTGTCGCTGACAAATTGAACAACAATACACACGGCACACCTAAACTTAAAGCGCCGCCACGTCGCAGTGGTTGGCAGGGCTAGGTTGGGGCTGTTGACATTTACATTAAACTTGTTTAAAATGTATTAAATCATAGGGTTAGGGTTTAATATGAAAAACAAAATGACATACGGCGTAGGTTATGATAGCGGCGGAATTTACCCAAAAACCGTAAAGAATAAACATACCAAGGAGTACGCTGTTTGGTATAGCATTATGAATAGGTGTTATAGCCCAAAATATCTAGAAAAAAGACCCACTTACAAAGGTTGTGAAGTATGCCTTGAATGGCACGATTTTCAGAACTTCGCAAAATGGTTCTCAGTTCATGGTAGTTACGAGAAAGGGTTTCAGATAGATAAAGACCTACTGTGTTTAGGGAATAAGATTTACTCTCCAGAAACAACGTGCTTTGTGCCATCTGCCATCAACAACCTTGTTATTGATAGCGGTACAATAAGAGGTGATACGCCAATAGGTGTGTCTTTTCGGAACGACTCAGGTAGTTATAAAGCGCAAATCAATATTAGCGGCAAGACAAAGAATATCGGCAGTTATAGCACCGCACAAGAAGCCCACCAAGCGTACGTAATAGCAAAGGAGGCGTACGTCAAGGAGGTTGCTAACAAGTGGCGTGGTCGCATAGATGAGCGTGTTTACGACGCATTAATAAAGTGGCGTGTTAACTCCTAGCAAAACAATACCAATCAAGACGCTCAGAAATGGGCGTTTTTTTATACCCAACAGGATACGCAATGACTGATAAAAACAAAGACAGTGACATCTTGCAGTCAATGCGAGATTTCCGCAAACGTGCCGAGAGCTACTGGTCAGAGATTTATGATCAAGCCGCCGAAGATATTGAGTTTTGCGTCAGTCCCGAATCACAGTGGGATGCCGCCGCACGCGCTGAGCGTAAAGCAAACAACCGCCCTTGCGTGACCATCAATAAGATAGCGAGCTTTGTGCATCAACAGACTAACGCCATGCGCGCCAACAAGATGACGCTGAACGCGATACCAGTCGGCAATGATGACGTAGCAGAAGCTG
>DAIPIF010000026.1:0-14213 GCA_036770925.1 Psychrobacter sp. | reverse complement strand
CGCAGCCTTGCCATAATTGCTTGGTGCGTACTTTATCCATGCCTAAAGCTGAGGCCAAAATACCTGAACCGGTTTGCGGAATACCAAACCATTGCAGTACCCCTTGCAATAAACCATCTTCGCCGCCGCGACCATGCAAGACGTTAAATACTCTATCATAAGCACGTAAGTCGGTGATGTCTTGGTCTTTAGGGTCAAAATGGGTGGCATCAACGCCTTGATTTTGTAGCGCTTGCAATACCGCCGCGCCACTGTCAAGCGAGACCCCGCGCTCATTACTACTACCGCCATAAATGACGGCGACTTTACCAAAGACGCTAGGGTCAGTAATGAGAGACTTTTTGGCGACTGCCTTATCTTCGTTAAGCGTTTCACTTAACCTCTCATCCTCAACTTGCGCGGCAGCGGCAAGGGCAGGTTCTGGATTAATGATGTTTACTGCATCTGCGTGGCTATTATCGTTCATATTATTATTCATTTTATCGTGGGTCATGAGGATACTCTTTAAAAGTAGGTCTAAAATTCTGTTCTAAGCTGAAAATCGGTTATCCGCTATTTTAAATATAAGTTATTGGCAGCGAGCTCAATGGCAATTTGTCCGACATTACCCGCGCCTTGGGTGATAAGCATATCGCCTGCTTTGAGCAAGCGCTGCATGACTGGGGCGATATTATCTTTATCAATAATATTAGGCTCAACCTCACCGCGCAGACGGATACTACGCGCCAGCGCCTTGGTATCCGCGCCCGTAATGGGGCTCTCGCCTGCCGAGTACACCTCTAATAATAATAATTCATCGACACTGGATAACACTTCGACAAAATCATCAAAACAGTCGCGGGTGCGGCTATAACGATGCGGCTGAAACATCATCACGAGGCGGCGCTCAGGGAAGCTTTGCCGTGCCGCTTTAATCGTGGCGTCCACTTCTCTGGGATGATGACCATAATCATCAATCAATAATATATCGCCACTGTTGCCGCTATCACCTTTATCTGTAATAGCAATAGGACCATGCTGCTCAAAACGACGCCCGACACCCTCAAACTTTTGGAGCGCGCGTTTGATGGCGTCATCATTCACGCCTTCATCAGTTGCCATCGTAATGGCGGCAAGGGCATTATAAACGTTATGAATACCGGGGATATTTAAGGTCAAGCGGAGCGGCTCGTGGTCACGGCGTAGTACGGTAAAGTGCGTTTTGGTGCCCTCAACCACCACATCAACCGCTTGCACATCATTAAATGGCTCCAGCCCAAAGGTCAATACCGGACGCCCGATATCATCAATCATCGCGTACAGTTCAGGGTCATCACCACAAACCACCGCCAAACCATAAAAAGGCATGTTTTGTAAAAACTGAATATACGCGGCTTTTAATTTATCAAAACTATTGCCATAAGTTTCCATATGGTCTTGGTCAATATTGGTCACAATCGCCGCCATGGGATGCAGCGATAAAAACGAGGCATCCGACTCATCCGCTTCTGCAATCAGGTAACGACTGCTACCCAAAGCGGCATTTTTGCCAGACGCATTGAGTTTACCGCCAATCACATAAGTCGGGTCAAGTTTGCCCTCTGCCATCATCGTGGTCAATAAACTGGTAGTAGTGGTTTTACCATGCGCGCCAGCGACCGCGATGCCGTGACGATAACGCATCAACTCACCAAGCATATCAGCGCGGCGCACGACGGGTAAACGCGCTTTGAGAGCGGCTTTTATTTCAGGATTGCTGCGGTCAATGGCTGAGGACACCACGATAACATCGGCATGGGCAATGTTTCTGGAGTCGTGACCGATAAATATCTCAATACCGATATCTTGTAAGCGCTGGGTCACGGGGCTTTGGGCGATATCAGAGCCGCTCACACGATAGCCTTGATTACTCATTACTTCAGCGATACCACACATCCCCGAGCCACCGATACCCACAAAATGCAGATGCTGAATACGGCGCATTTCTGGAATTTCAATCAGGCGTTTAGGCAGAACTCTAGCAGAAGTAGGCATAGCGGTGTCTCTTTATAAAAAAGTATTGATAAGCAATAGGGTTAATAAGCAATAAGGTGTGTGCTGTGTAAAAGGTACTCATTATAGCGTCTGCCAGATAATATCTGCCACTTGGGTACTGGCGCTGCGATTGGCAAGCGCATGGGCTTTTTGTGCCATCGCGAGGCAGGCAGGTCTATCTAGTTTTTGGAGCGCTGCACTTAAACTGCTGGGCGTTAAATCGGCTTGCGGTAATAAAATCGCCGCCTCATGAGCGGTCAGCATCCGCGCATTGGCGGTTTGGTGGTCATCAACGGCATGTGGCAGTGGCACAAAAATCGCGGCAATACCGACATTTTGAACCTCCGTCACCGTCAACGCGCCCGCACGGCAAACGATAACATCTGCCCAATTATAAGCGGCCGCCATATCATCAATAAAAGGCTGCACGCTATACTGATGCTGCGTTAACGTCTCAGCGGCATAAGCCTCAGCGGTAGCCGCCTCGTTATGACGTCCGCATTGATGCCGCACCTCAAAAGGACGCTTGATTAATGCTAAGGCTTTAGGCACATGACTATTTAAGACTTGCGCCCCAAGCGAGCCGCCGACGACCAATAAGCGCAGGGCGGAGTTATCATTGACATCATAACGCCTCAACGGCTCGGCAACACCCGTAATCGCATTGCGTACTGGATTGCCCACGGTAGTTAACTTAGGACTACTTTGGCTATCGGCAAAGGTGTTTTCAAACGCTTGCAATACTTGGGTCGCAATCTTTGCCAAATAGCGATTACTCATCCCCGCGACCGCGTTTTGCTCATGGATAATCAGCGGCGTGCCGGTGAGACGCGCTGCAATGCCGCCGGGGGCAGTCACATAACCGCCAAAACCCACCACCATATCAATCTGATTGCTACGGATAATTTTGATGGTCGCCAATGTCGCTGATAATAAGGTCACAGGCATCTTGAGCAGCCGCGTGACGCCTTTACCGCGTAAGCCTTGCATCGCAATGGGATGATAAGTATAACCAACGGGCTTTACCAAATCATTTTCCATACCACTTGCTGTGCCTAACCAATGAATAACCGCGCCGCGTTCGGTGAGCGCCTCAGCGACAGCTAATGCGGGAAACACATGCCCGCCTGTGCCTGCAGCCATCATTAATATGTGCGGTGTCTTCATGAAACTCTGCCTATCTTATCTTTACTGATGAATATCAAACAACGCCAAAAAACCTGCATAGTATAGAGGAAAGCATCCACTAATATATAGTGATATACCGTGTTTTTTGAGTGAAATAAGCATTGTATCGCGCTGTATAAAAGTATAAGGATTGCTATTACCTATTCGATAAATATCCTTTATGCACAGCGATTTTCTATGGCAATGATAAAGTCGGTGGCGATATCGGTGCCGCATTGGTCATCAATCTCGCGTACACAAGTGGGACTGGTGACATTAATCTCAGTAATGCGACCGCCAATCAAGTCTAAGCCCACAAACATCAGCCCTTTTTGTTTGACAATCGGCGCGACCACTTCGGCAACTTGGCGCTCAATATCGGTCAATGGCATCGCCACGCCGCTACCGCCAGCTGCTAAATTACCGCGAGTTTCGCCCTTAAGCGGAATACGCGCTAAGCTATAATCAACCACTTGCCCATCAACGATAAGCACGCGTTTATCACCCTCAGCAATCTCTGGTAAAAAACGCTGCGCCATGATAGGCAAGGTTTCAAGCTCGGTTAATACCTCCAAAGTCACACCAATATTCGGACTATCCGCGGTCAAGCGAAATATCCCCGTGCCGCCCATACCGTCAAGCGGCTTGACGATGACGTCTTGCTGCTCACTGATAAATTTGCGAATGTGTGCCTGTTTACTGGTCACAATAGTCGGGCTCATATAGTCGCTAAACCACGTGGCAAACAGCTTCTCATTACAATCACGGATGGCTTGCGGATCGTTGACCACGAGCACGCCTGCGGCTTTGGCATGGTCGAGCATATAAGTGGCGTAAATAAAACGCATATTAAAGGGCGGATCTTTACGCATCAAAATCACATCATAATCGCTGACAGGAACGGTTACCTTTTCGCCCAACGTATAAAAATTATCAGGATGACGTGCCACAGTCACCGGCTGCGCATCAATCATTAATTGACCACGGTCAAGCCACAAGTCATGAATTTGGCAATAGCCGAGCGTGTGACCACGGTCTTGCGCTGACCACATCATGGCAAGGGTCGTGTCTTTTTTATAATTGACCTGCTCGATGGGATCCATAATAACCAGTATGTTTAAAGACTGGCGGGCGACAGGTTTTGTGGTGTTTTTTGGGCTCATGATGATGCTCACTTTTATTTTATTATGGATAATAGATATATTGAAATGAAAATAGATTTTAGACGCCGTACTGCGCGCGATAATGCTGCATTTTTACCAGTTGCGCGCTATCTTTGGCATCAGCATCCTTATTTGCTAAATAACCGATTAAATCATCCATATCGACCAGCGCCAATACTGGCACTTGTAGGCTGCCTGCCAACTCTTGAATGGCAGAATGCTCGCCTTGACCTTTTTCTTTACGATCCAGCGCGACAATAATACCGGCAATACTTGCGCCGGCTTGCGCTAAGATATCGACCACTTCGCGCATCGCTGTGCCTGCGGTAATCACATCATCGAGTATCCAAACCGCTTTGCCGCTGACATCGGCACCGACCAAACTGCCGCCCTCGCCGTGAGTTTTGGCTTCTTTGCGATTGTAGCCCCATTTGGCATTGATACCGTGATGCAGCCATAATGCTTGCGCGGTAGCCGCCACAAACGGAATGCCTTTATAAGCGGCACCAAAGATGACCAGCTCTTTATTATCCGCATCATTATCAGCCATTTGCTTCGCTAGCGCATCGGCATAACCACGCGCCAATAACGCTAACATCTCCCCTGTCGCCAGTAGTCCGGCATTAAAAAAGTAAGGACTGACGCGTCCCGATTTGAGGACAAACTCGCCAAATTTTAAAACATGATTGTCTAATGCCAATTGAATAAAATCATGCGATGAAAATGCAGCAGTATTAGGGTTTTGGTCAGATTGAGCGTGTGCCATAAATAATTTTTCCTATTAAAGATTAAACATAAATAAAGATAGTTTTAATAAAGACAGTGTCAATAAAAGTGGTTTTATTTCAACATTAACTTGACCAGCCATTGATATAATAATCCTGCATATTGGGGTAACGCGTCAACAAAGCGCTGCGCGAGGAGAGATTAAAATAACACGCCTCACCACGCTCAACAATATCCCAGCCCAAATGCGCCGCCGCTACAGTCACATGCCCTGTAAACAGTCGAAGTTGCCGATAGTGCTGCTGCTGAGCAGGATGAATAGCCACTTGGCTCAAGATATAACTGCGCAGATGCTGGCAAATTTGCGCCGCGCTATAACTGTGATTAATGGTTTTGCGCGTGTTGCACTGCTTCAGCGCATGCACTGCGGCGCTACACGCCATGATATCGGTTGCCAAACTACCCGCGCCCGTCTCAAAATCTTGTGGCTGCAAAATCACTTGCCAATCATCAGCATAGATACTATTAAGCAGCTCGTCAGTATGCAGATGTTTGCGCAGCGCAAGCTTGGGTTTAGCGGATTTTGCATCAGAGTTTTTATCCGTACTCATAGCCGTATCCATCCCAAAACCATAACGGTTCAACGTCGGATACTGCTGTAGCACTGCCTGAATATCGGACAAATCCAATAGCGTCATGGGCGCAAGCGGGCTTAGCAGTGGCGGCTTGTCTTTCTCTTGACGCTGATAAAATGCCGCCGGCAGCTCAATTAATTTAGCAGCACTCAGCAGCGCTAAATGCTCAGCAAAAGGCGCGGACGCCATCAGCTGCCACTTTGATAAAGCGTGTGTTTTGGGCTGATACCAGCGCGCAGACTTGCCATATAAACGCTGTAATTGACCTTCTAGTCGCCGTGCTGGCTCTGGGATATCCTCAAGCGACCGCGCAGGGTCAATAGGCGTTTGCGCAGGATTAAAGTTTGGATGACGCAGCGCAGGTTTCGCCCCTTTTAGGTTATCCATATCGGATGTGCCAGCGCTACTGTCTATAAGCTCGCTCTGCTCAGATGATGACTGGGCATAAAAAGAGCGGTCGTTAGAAGTAGAAGGCTGGGTCATAACGTTTCCATCAATGATAAAATATAAAATCTAATAAAAAATCTAGCAACGCGCGCGGCATATTTGGCATATTTAATACTGAATAAATAGACTGGCGTTACGCTTGCGACGCTTGCAAGATATCACGGTAGCCTGCTTGCCAGTCAGGATAAGTGAGCCATGCTAAGGGAATGTTGCTGTGTAAGCGTTTACCCGTAACGGCTGTTTTTTGACTGTCAATAATAGGCGCTTCGCAACCTAACTGTGCGCTTAACCACGTATCCAAATCATAGGTCGTCACCGGCAAATAATCACTGGCAATATAAATCGGTTTAAGCAGTTTAGCATCCTGCGCATTATGCTTATCCAATGTCAAAACCTTGACAATAATCGTCACCAAATCACTATCCATAATGCGATTGCTCCAATGCGCGGCGGCAATCGGCTGTTTGTCATTCTCACGCGCTTTACGCAGACGCATTAAGCGCGCGCGTCCATAGATACCACTAGGACGAATGATAACTGCTTTATCACCGAAGCCATTTTGCAGTGCTTGCTCCGCTTGTAATATCACTTTTGAGGCAGCACGCGTGGGGGTCACAGGCACAGTGTATTCATCAATCCATTCGCCATTATCTTGCCCATAAACCCCAGTGGATGAGATAAAAACCACCCGCTCAAGCTTGGATAATTTATCGGCAAGCGTGGCTAAATGCTGACAAATCGCGAGATAGCTTTTATGATAACCGTCAGTAGAGTAGGCATCGGGCGTGACGATAACCGCAATATGGGTAAAATCTTGCAATTGCTCAGCGCTGAGCGTCAACGCATCGGCTTGCATAAAGTGCGCATTTTCAGCCAAAGCATACTGACTGCGATTGCTACGGGCAAGCCCAGTGACCGAAAAACCATCGGCGGCAAGTCTATTGGTCACCGGCAAGCCGATATCACCTTGACCGATAATCAGTAGATTTTGATTAGTCATAATACATCCTTAAAAATAACGCATATAGGATAACTGAATATCGTCATTAGCGCTGACACGCTCTTGCCAATCATAGTTGGCATTGAGGCGTAGCGCTTGTTTTTTATCGATATCATATTGTAGTGCAACCGTGCTAATCGGTTGCCAATAATTGCCCTTGACCTCTGGGGCGTCGCTGCGACCATGATACCAATATGGCAGTTGTAATTCAGCTTGCAGGCGTAACTGAGTGTTAAGCTGGTAGCGACAACCGGCATTCACGCCAGCGCCTACTCTAAAGCCTTTATTAATGCCGCGCGCAGCTTGCACAGCGCCCGTGGCAAAGCTATAACACAGCTGCGGCGGCATCTCGCCGGTATTGGCAGTCGGCGTACCAAATACCCAAGATTTGCCATATTCAAAGGCGGTGCTCGCCACCAGATGCGCGCGTCCGTCTTGCTGTGAGCCGTCATCGACCCGCGTCGCCTCAACACTTGCGCCCCACGTTTTGCCTTTTTTGGCGGAGTTAACAGGATTAAATGAGCGTCCACGAATTAAGGTTAAGTTTTGCAACACCACGCTGTTTGGCTGATTGTCTTTATTATTATCGGTGTCATAAAAACGCAACGTCGCCGCCAGTCCTTCTAAATCCAGAAACTGTGGAAATCCTGCAGGACGATCAAGGGTGCTGTGGTAGCCGGCGCGTAGCCCGAGGTCGAGATAGCTAGTATCGCCACGATGACCGATACCGACATGTCCACGCTGCAATGGATGACGATTGATAGGATTATTATCTGAGACGGCAATTTTAAGCGGCTTTAGGCGTCGATTATCGGCTGAGATACTGGAGGATAGATTACTCTCTTCTGACTTAATGTCATTGATATCGGCTGTAGTCACTGTTTTATAACCCAGTTTTGCCGCTTGATTGGCTTGATTGAGCTGCGCTTGACGTAAGGTGCCATCGGCTGGGGTAAAGGTCGTCTTAGTCAGCAACTGCTTATCATTAAGCAGGTTAATCACATCGGAGGGAATAACCGCATAAGGCAGCTGACTCAATAAGTGCTGCTCAGGGCGTACCACATCGATAAGGCGTAAAATCTCCGATGCACAGTTATCGGTGGCAAAGTAATACGGAATATCTAAGTCTTTGGTCTCCCAGACATGCAGCATTATTTGGCGCACCTCGCTTGGGGTCAAATCCAACTCATACGTCCACGTATCACGCTCATCTTTTTGTAGATAATTGGCTAATTTTTCTGGATAAGGGTCAATCTCAATGAGATTATCATAGCCGCCACTCGCCGCCTTAATGGCAAAAATCAAAAAGTTATCATCCGTATCGCCATCGACCGTGTCATTAAGGGCGTAAGCATGATGAATTTGGCTCGGGTCAGCGGCGCTTGCGGCTGAGTCAATGCGTAATAAGGTATGCGCAAAAGCGGAGATAGGATTGTCCAAATACTCTTGCCCAAACATGATAGACAGCTGCTCAGGCGCGAGCATCGTCATCCACGCGTCAAGCTCTGGGCACGCCGCTTGCAAACTAGAAAAATCTGCATCTAAGGTATCAGCCAGCCAGCTTGCGCGTGCAGGAAAACGACATAACACTGAGTTATTTTTATGATTGGCAGTGCTGGCAGCATTTTTTGGATGGCTCGCCCCACCTTTATCCGCCGCCGCCAGCTCTTGAGACAAGGCGACTAGCATGGCGTCCAGCTCAGCTGCTGAATCTGATTGACCATTGTCACTCACAAAAAACTCTGGGCTATCAATTAAGCTGTTTTTATTATTTTTGGTAAAAATGTTTTTATCATCATCTATAAAATATAATAAGCGCCGCCATGTTGTATGCTGAGCGAGATTATCGGCTTTCACTTGCTGACGCCAACGGTCTAACAATGCCGCACTCGCACGATTATCAGCGCCTGCCAGCTCATGGCTTAGCGTATTATCAGTATTGGTTTGCATATCAATAAGCTCTAACGGCATAGGCAATACGGCTTGCGCGGACATCGTCCATAACAGACTGACCATAGCGGCACTTAGGGGCAAATATACGCGCTTATTAATAACTTTTGATGATGGGATACCCATGCGTTAAACTCCCTTTTTATAATCATAAAAACCTGAACGAACCGCTGTTTTAATAACGGCTCTATTGATAAGGAACCTTATGTCACTATCGGCAAATAACCCTCTGACCATTAACGACGGACGCTTAATGCAGGCGACTTGGTTGCCCTCGCCTAACGTCAATAGCCGTCCTGCAAATACCACCATTGATACTATTGTCATTCACAATATCAGCTTGCCGCCTAATGAGTTTGGCGCAAGTGATAGCAGCGGCTTGCATTATGTCAAAGCGTTATTTACCAATCAATTAGACTGGGAGGCGCATCCTTATTTTCAAAGCATAAAAGGCAGCGAAGTATCCGCGCATGTGCTGATTGAGCGTGATGGCACGATAACTCAGTTCGTCAATTTTGAGCAGCGCGCATGGCACGCTGGTCGCTCAAGCTACCTCGGTCGCCCCGAATGTAATGATTATAGCATTGGTATTGAGCTTGAAGGGTCAGATTTTGTGGTCTTTGAGGAGGCGCAATATAAAGCCTTGGTGGACATCATCACCGCCATTTATCAGGCTTATCCCAAAACCCGCCGCCATTTAACGGGACACCGCGATATTGCCCCACAGCGTAAGACTGACCCTGGTGAGTATTTTGAATGGGCAAAGCTGCGTGAGATGCTAGCAGCACACTTGACGGATTCATGAGTATTGAAATAAGTGGCGTTGAAATAAGTGAGGCTAAATAAATGAATGACACGTCTATTGGCTTTTGCGCCTTTCCATCAGCAATCCATTTATCCTTATCCTGAAAATGCTATAATCCGTCAGTTTTTTGGCAGTCGTCCACAAAGCAAGTAATAATCCATTAGCAAATAAACTAGCAAAATAGGTTCTCATGGCAAGAAGTCGATTATTCCGCTCAACAATGGTGGTCAGTAGCATGACCATGTTATCGCGTATCTTAGGTTTGGTACGCGATGTGGTGCTATTAAGTGTCTTTGGCGCAGGCGGGCTGATGGATGCCTTTTTGGTTGCCTTTAAGATACCCAACTTTTTGCGGCGGCTGTTTGCCGAAGGGGCATTTAGCCAAGCCTTCGTGCCAGTATTGTCGGAATATAAAGAAAAATACAGTTTGCAACAAGTGCAGATATTGGTCAGTCGCACCTCAGGCGCGTTATTACTCGTGCTCTCTATGCTGACGCTGGTGGTGATTTTGATTGCGCCGTGGGTGGTGACCTTATTTGCCCCCGGCTTTGCCAATCAGCCTGATAAATTTGCCATTACTGCTGAATTATTGCGCTTAACCTTTCCCTATTTATTATTTATCTCGATGACCGCTTTTGCCAGTGGTATTTTACAAAGCTATGGACGTTTTGCCGCCCCTGCCTTTGCGCCGGTGTTACTCAATTTATCTATGATTGGCGGCGCGCTGATATTTGCGCCGATGTTTGATACACCGATTATGGCGCTCGGCTACGCGGTTTCTATCGCCGGTATTTTGCAATTACTCATTCAGTTGCCGCAATTATCGCAGCAAAAACTACTGGTCTTGCCCAAAATCGACTTTCAACACGAAGGCGTCAAACGCATCTTAAAGCTGATGTTACCGGCTATCTTTGGGGTGTCAGTCACTCAAATTAATTTACTGCTCAATACGATATTTGCCTCATTAATGATTGGCGGTTCGGTATCGTGGCTGTATGCTGCTGAGCGTATGAGCGAGCTGCCACTCGGGCTGATTGGGGTGGCGATTGGTACGGTTATTTTGCCCAGTCTGTCCAAAAGCGAGGCACAAAAGGACGACGTGAGCTTCAGAAAAACCATCGATTGGGCAGCAAAGCTGATTATTTTGGTTGGCGTACCCGCCTCTGCCGCGCTATTTATACTCTCTGATGTATTGATGCAAGCGCTGTTTTTACGTGGCGAGTTTACCCTAAGAGATGCGCAAATGAGCTCCATAGCGCTACGCAGTATGGCAGGTGGTATTTTAGGCTTTATGCTGATTAAAATCTTTGCCCCTGCCTTTTTTGCCCGCCAAGATACCAAAACACCGGTGAAAATCGGTATCGTTTCCGTCTTTGCCAATATGATTTTTAGTATCATTTTTATCGGTATTTTTTACTTTTTAGAGATTCCGCTACATGGCGGTTTGGCATTGGCGACTACGGGCGCGGCTTTTGTGAATGCCGGTTTACTGTATTATTTCTTGCATAAACGTGATATTTTTCGCTTTGGCAGCCACTGGAAAAAGCTTTTTAGCCAGTTTTTACTTGCCACAACGGCTATGGTGGCGGTGCTGTATCTCATGCTCGATTACTTCCCCGCTGACGCCTCGCAGTGGCAACGAATTATCGCCCTACTCATCATGTGTGCCGTAGGTGCACTGGTGTATGGTGTCGTACTGCTCGCAACGGGCTTTCGTCCGCGGCAGCTCAGACATGGCTAAACTGCCATTTATCTGCGCGCGCAGCTTTATTACCCAATAGATACAAGGCTCACTGCATCGCTAACGATGAGTGAGCCTAACTGTTGTCATAATAAGTCATGAATTTTTTTGATTTTGAGAGTCATAATGAGAACTAAACCTGTCATAAAAAAACCGCTAGTTATCAATAAGCCATTGCCCATGCTAATGATCAGTGCGCTATTAAGCAGCAGTTTATTAGCTAGCGGTTGTAGCAATAGCGATACTAGCGACAGCAGCGCGGATACTAAGGACGCGGCAACGATGAGCGCGAAAAATGAAACTGCATCTACTAACGCCACGTCTGAAGATAGCGACAACGGCAATAGCGGTATAAATGAAGATAGGGATACTACTCATCCGCTCACCACTACCGAAGCGCCCAGTTTAGTCACCAATCGCACTGAAACGGGCACGCCTGAGGATACCCTCAAGCAAGCCTTAAACACCTTGTATTATGGCGATGTTAAAAAAGCGGCTACGTATTATCAAGTGGATATCGCAAACTTTGAAGAAGAGCTGGCTAATACCCAATATGCTTTTCAGCAAACGGTTGAGAGCGTCACTATCTTTGATACTAAATATAATGCAGACCAAACCCGCGCCACTATCAGCGGTGAGCTGATGCTAAAGGGTCAAAGCAAGCCTGCGCCACTCGGTTATGAGCTACAAAAAATAAATGGCGAGTGGAAAATCTTGGGCTAATACAGTCACAACCCTTTAGGTTTTTATATTTACTTATTATTATAATTAACAGCTAACATCTAACAGCTATCAGGGCGCTTCTTTCGCTAAAGTGAGCGCTTTGCCGAGCATCAGCACATCAGCGATAAAACCATCCATATCACAGACTTGCGGCAGATGACCCCATTGCTCAAAACCTAGACTGCAAAACAAACGTAAGCTTGGCGCGTTATGGGCAAAAATCAGCGCCACGACGTTATCAATTCCAAGACTTGGCGCTTGGCTCAGCATCCACAGTATCAGCCGTCTGCCCAAACCCTGCCCATGATAATCCTGATGCACATAGACACTAATCTCACTGCTGATATGATACGCTGGACGGGCATATAAATCGCTAAAACTGCCCCATGCCACTAGTGTAGGCTCTGATAGCTGATGCAGCGTTTTAAGTACATAAATGGGACGTTTTGGGTTATTTATATGCTCATAAAACCATACTTTGCGCGCCTCTTGGGTCACAGGTACTAAATCAGCAGTCGCCTGTTTACTGGCAATATTTTGATTATAAATTGCCAAGATTGCAGGCAAGTCTGCGACCTCTGCCTGCTGTAGGCTAAAAGTTTCCTGTAACGCGGTGAGGGTGCTGAGCGTATGTGACATATGGCTCCTGACAAACATAGACCATGGTGATATAGATTAGGGTGTGAGTGCGCGTATTTTACTTTATAATGGCTGATTTTGGACACCTCAATTTTAGGCAGCTCAACTATCATTATCAGCGTGTCTGTTCATTCATCGGTCTTATCGTAGCTGAAATTTATGAATACCTATTTTCTTGAGCAACTGCTCGCGCAACCTCACTCAGCTTCTAACGCTCAAGCTCTCATTGAGCTGCCACCTTGCGTGCTGACCATTGGCAACTTTGATGGGGTGCATTTAGGTCATCAAGCGATGCTGACGCAGATGCACCGCTTGGCGGCAGCACAACACATCAGTGCCGCGGTGATGATATTTGAGCCGCAGCCGCGTGAGTTTTTTGCGCCCGCATCTGCCCCTGCACGTCTGACTAATTTAGCAGAAAAACAAGCGTTACTCGCAGAATATGGCGTTGAGACCTTAATCGTTGCCAGCTTCGATAGTGACTTTCGGGCACTGTCTGCCAAGGCGTTTGCTGACCTATTAGCCAAGCGCCTAAATGTACAAGCTTTGGTATTGGGTGATGACTTTCGCTTTGGGCATGACCGCACCGGTGACAGTCAGTTTTTGCGAGATTATGGGATGCAGGTGACCAATCTGCACACCGTTACTGACGGCACTGGCGCTAATAATAAAAACACTGCCACTGATAATAAAAATAATAATAACAATAGTAAGCCTAATGCTGAACGTATCAGCTCAACGCGTGTACGCGATTTGCTGTTAGCGGGTGAGATTGCCGCGGCAAATCAATTGCTAGGGCGTGATTACACCATTACAGGTACCGTGGTCGGCGGTGATAAAATCGGGCGGACGCTGGATTTTCCCACGGCTAATATTGATTTGGCACGCCTCAAACCTGCGCTGCATGGTATCTTTGCCGTGGATGTGGTCGCTCTCGATGATGACGGACAAGTCATCACGGATGGACTTATCGGACGGGCAACGGACGGGCAAACAGGCGTGACAGGATTACGCGCGCATAGCTTATTTGGTACAGCTAATATCGGCACGCGACCCTCTGTTGACCAAGGTCATGACTGGCGTTTAGAAGTGCATTTTCCTGACTTTAACGCGGATTTATATGATAAAACGCTGCAAGTACGCTTTTTACATTTTTTGCATGGCGAGCGTCATTATGAGAGTTTAGACGCTCTAAAAACAGGCA
>DAIPIF010000025.1:0-14345 GCA_036770925.1 Psychrobacter sp. | reverse complement strand
CCGATAATGGCAAAGCCGCAATCCGCTTCGGTGACCGGATCGCCATCTTGTCCGATAGGATAACCATAGCGCTTGACCAATTCTGCAAACGCACGCTCAAGCGCCGCCTCTAACACCACGGCGGCAATATAGGTCAAGGAATCGGACACTTTCATAATAGGACGCTCAGCCAAGACATCACTGGCTGCCACGGCTAATACTTGGTTCTTTTTAAACAGTCGTAACACGCTAAGTAGCTGCTCTTCATCATTGGGCTCAACCCGCAAAAGCTGTTGGCGCAAGATATCACGTAGCTCCGGCTTATCGGGCAGATGCCGATAGCGCTGCTGCAAAAAGGTATCTAGCAACACCGGATAACGCGCCAGCTCACCTGCAATCCAAGGACTGGCAGATAACATCGGAATCAGCGCCGCGGTGGCGTTGGGATTCTCAGCGATCATCACTAAGTAAATAGAGCGTCTGCAAATGGCTTCGAGTAAAGTAATCAGCCGCGGCAAAGCGCTATTGGCAAGCTGCTGCTGTGCTTCGTGGGTCAGTAGCGCATGCAAAATGACCGGATACGCCTCCTCTAAGCGCACTCTCGCCTCAGCACTTAAATTTGCCACCATTTTAGATTGCCAAAAACGCTGTAATTGGGCGCGATTGTCCTCGTTAAGTACGCGATCCAATTGGGCAACTTGCTCATCGACTGCCACCGCGTCAGTCGCCTCATCTTTTTGCGTGGGCAGTTGGCGCTCGGTGACCATGCGCTCAAACGGCACATTGACAGTATCACGGTGGTGATTCAGCGTGGCTAATAAACCGTCCCAATCCTCAAAACCCAAAGTGAGCGCCAAATTATGCCGCCAATAGGCGTCCTGCGGCAAACGCTGAGTTTGTTGGTCATTTATCGCCTGAATCGCGTGCTCAAGCCGACGTAAAAACCGATAAGCGGCTTGTAATTGCTGATAAGTGCTAGGCTCTAGATATTCTAAATGACATAATACCTGCATCGCTGCCAGACAAGGCTTGACCTGCAACTGTGGATGACGTCCGCCATAAATCAGCTGAAACGCTTGCACGATAAACTCAATATCCCGAATACCGCCCGCACCCAGTTTAATATTATCCAAATCCTCACGCTGCGCCACTTGGTTTTGAATTAAGGATTTCATCTCTCTGAGCGCCGAAAACGCACTATAATCCACATAATAGCGAAACACAAACGGCTTAACCAACGCTTGCAGCTCATCATAAAATGGCGGTGAGATTTGCCCCACCACCCTTGCTTTGAGCCACGCAAAACGCTCCCATGCGCGCCCATGATTGGCAAAGTACTTTTGCAGTGCCGACAGGTGTATCGCCAAATCACTGCCATCGCCCCACGGACGCAGGCGCATATCCACCCGAAATACAAAGCCATCGGCAGTGCTATTATCGAGCAGCTTAATAATGCCTTGACCAAGGCGGGTCATAAAACGCTTATTATCGATACTGCGCGTGCCTTTTGCTTTATCACCATCAGTCTCACCACGCGCTCGATGCACAAATATCAAATCAATATCGCTGGATAAATTGAGCTCATGAGCGCCCAATTTGCCCATCGCCATAATCGCCATATCATCTGTATGCGTGACCCCTTTGGCATCGATAAAAGTCGGCTGACCATATTGAGTGACAAGCTGCTGATAAGTATACTCTTTGGCAAATAAAATACAGCCATCGGCAAATTCAGACAGCTCATCAGTCAATTGCTCAAGACTAATCCACCCTAACGCATCTTGCCAAATCCAGCGCATCATCAGCAGCATTCGCAAATGGCGCAGACCACTCATGACCTTGTGTTCCACAGCCAATTGATAGTTTTCATCCAAAGTATAATCTTGAATCAAATCATCTATTTGCTGGCGGGTTAAAGTCTGATTGAGTGGATAACTACGTAAAAACGTCTGACACGAAATCGTGCGACTCTCCCAAACCTGATAAGCGAACTCACTGGCGCGTTGCAATACTTGTCGCTGCTCAGCTGTCGGCTGATAACCATTACTTTTTAATGGGTTTTTTGGCATAATTGTGGGCATCTAATGCAAGCTCCTTGCAGCATAGGCGCTACAATATCGATAATATAAGGCGTATAAACGATTTGAATGTAGCGTTGAATGTAGCATAGTATTTGCCGTTTTGTTATCGGGCAGTCATAATGAGGGCTGAGAGTGTCATACTCTTAGCACTCATCAATCGTTTTAGCACACTTGCTATTATAACCTTCATAAATAGTGATGTCCCCTTATGCCGACTCCTGTGTCCACCCCTTTATTATTAATAACCAAAGACCCAAGCCATCCGCTTGCCACGCTTGCCCTGCGCTATGCGCGCGCTTGGCTTGATAATCAGCCAGAGGCTGCCTCTGATAACCCTGAACCCTCCACCCTACAGCCTGCCTTAAAGCTGTTTTTTTATGGTGATGGCGCACGCACTGCCAATCGCCTATATTGGCAGTCCGCTGACCAAAGCAACGTAACCCATGACTGGCAAAGTCTCGCTAAGCGCTATCAAATGAGCTTGCCCGTATGCGTCAGTACTGCATTGAGCCGCGGGGTCAGTGATGAGGATAATAGCGCCCGTCATCAGCTCACTGGCGACAATATAGCGACTGGTTTTGAATTAGTAGGACTGAGCGAGCTGGCGCTTATGCTGCAGGATAATTGCCGTCTGCTAGCCTTTTAGGCGAATTAGGCGAAATATAAAACAGGAATAAACTGATGAAATTACTCATTGAATTGCGTACTGCCACTGAGATGGCAAGTTATGAGGGCTGCGCGCTGGCTTTGACGCTCGCCACCTTTGGACATGAGGTGCAGCTTTACTTAGATGCGCCAGTATTTGGGATATTGATGCAGCCGCAATCGCGCTTGCATGGCATGATTCAAGCGCTCGAATTATATGACATGCCAGCCGCGTGGCTGCCTAATGATGTGTTTAGCGGCTGGCTCACCGGCATGCTACCTGCTGATTTGGCAGCGCAATTAACCCTTATTCCAGAAGTCATCGACGCGCAGGACTTTGAGCAAATTTTGAGCTTTTAAAATTTTCTCAAGGAACGCTTTTATTAAAACGGACACCCGTATGGCAACTTTATACCAAATACATAGCACGATGGATAATCTAAAACGCTGTACCCAGCAGCTCGCGCTCACGTGGCGCGTCGGTGACAGCCTTATTTTATTAGGCTCAACCGTTGCTTTTATTGATTGGCTCACAGCTTACGTGAATGACGCCGACATAAAAGGCATCAAAAACATCTATGCCTTAGCCGATGATGTGGCACAGCTTAGTGCTCATACCCAAGCAACCTTAAAGCTTGAGAGCAAATTAACCGACCTGTTAACGGATAACGAGTGGGTGACCCTCACACAAGATAAGCAGTTCGATAAAGTAGTGACTATCGCCTTATGAGTACCGAAAATAGTGTTATAAACCAACAGATTACCCTAGATCAAGACGGTCACCTCTGCGACTATCAAATCTGGACACCTGCTATTGCGCAGCAGCTCGCCGATACGTTAGACGTTACATTAAATACCGAGCATTTAGCCATTTTGCAACAAGTGCGGGCGTTTTTTGCTAAATTCAATCATCCGCCTGCCACCCGTCCCTTGATTAAATGGTTACAGCAAACCTTACCTCAGCATGAGATGAGCAATCAAAAACTGCAACACTTATTCAAAACAGGCTTAGTGGCGCGGCATGTCAATCGTTTGGCGGGATTGCCCAAACCACCGAATTGTTTATAAGTACTGTGCAACAGTAGTTGCAGGCTTAGTGGTCAAAACCATCACTTTGCATCATAAACCGTCAGCGTCTCATAGCCGGTACTGCGACCCGTATCACCGCCAAAGCCTTGCTGCCGCCACAGCTCATACAGACAAATCGCCACGCTATTGGATAAGTTTAAGCTGCGCGAATCGGGGAGCATGGGCAGGCGTAGCCAGTTATCCGCGCCAATATCGGCGCGAATATCCTCACTCAAGCCTGCAGTTTCAGAACCAAAAACCAGTGCGACATGTGGCGTACTAGTATCATTTGTCTGGCTACTAAAATCATACTCATAAAACGACTGGCTTAATTTAGTCGTCAAGGCGGTAATACGCTGACAATTGGCGAGAAGCAGCGCTTGCTTAGCAGCTGCCCAATCGGCGTGGACTTGCAAATGGGCATACTCATGATAATCAAGTCCTGCGCGGCGCAGTTTTTTATCTTCTAGCTCGAAGCCCAATGGCTTAACCAAATGTAGCTGCGCCCCACTATTGGCACACAAACGAATGATATTACCGGTATTACTGGGCATTTTGGGAGCAACTAATACGATATGAATGGTCATAAATTTTCCATAAAATAGGGAGTGAAAGCACTAACTCTATATTTTAGCCTGATTTACGCCTTAGTCATTGCAAATAGGCTATTTTATTTCTAATACTTCTGATTCAATGCTGCCAGCAACTCTTTAAAAGAGTAATATTATCAAATATTTAAAGCAGGCTTTATAAAAAGTATTAAAAATATCGAAATTAATTGCAAAAAGGGCTTGCCAAACTATTTAAACTCTATATAATACACAACCACTGAGACGCACTACCGAATCAGTTATCTATCTGCTTAGTCTTTTACACTGACTACTAGCAATGATAGAATAACAAAATGGGGATGTGGCGGAATTGGTAGACGCACCAGATTTAGGTTCTGGCGCCGTAAGGTGTGAGAGTTCGAGTCTCTCCATCCCCACCATTTTTCGATAGTTCTTCTTAGACCAAATATTAAACCTGCTTTTTAGCAGGTTTTTTTGTGTCTGATGACTTATTCTCTATTTTGATTCTTATTTAAAGCGCCTGCAAGTCCTCCAAAACCTCCTGCATACCCTGATAGCGCAACTCCAACTGCTTCGCCAGTGCCTTATTTATAATCGCTTGATAATGACGGTACTTATGCGGCAAAACCGGCACAGGCTGCTGACAATGCTGGGTTGCCCAGTCTTTTATCGGCTCACAACCGTGCCCGTTTATCATAAAGGCTCGTTTGCCTATCAATATCTCATATATCATAATACCAAAGGCGTAGATATCACTTTGCGCCGTACAGCTCTGCCCTTGCCAGCACTCAGGTGCCAGATAAGCGGGCGTGCCTGCGCTCTTAATTGGGTTGGTTTTATGAAAATAGTGAGTATCAGGGTTAGCCATGGGCTCTGCCAAAGCAAAGTCTGTTAGCAATAAAGACAAATCATCTGCAATTAAGATATTACTCGGCTTAATGTCACCATGAATCCAGCCACTTTGATGCAAAGCGCTAATAAGCGGCGCCGCTTGCATAATCACGATGTGCTTTTGATGGTCAGTAATAGGCTGCCTGAGATAAGGCGCTAAGCTACCATTGATATAATACGGCATCGTAAAAAAGCTGAGAGAGTGATGGGGCTTAGCTAGGGGTAGCACAAAGCCATCAGAGTGCAAAACAGGCGGCGCGATAGTCTCTTTATGCTGTGTTGAGGCAGGCTTTAAATGCTTTAACACCCTTATTTCAGGCTGTAAATCTGCGGGAGATGGCTGAGGGTCTAAGCTTAAGTGCCATTTAATCATGACCTGACCGAAGCGAGTATGCTGAGCACGAGTCAAGCCTTGATAGCTCAGCGCGCCCTCATTATTTTGTTGGCTGATACGTTGATGCGCGGCTTTTTGGTAGCCTAATTCTGCTAGGGCATGAGTGACTAAAGGCAGTAATTGCTTAGCTTGCCTCTGTAAGGCTTGTATTCTGCGCTGATTACTGGCACTATTTTTCATGATAAAGCCAAACCCTTGTCAATATGACATCCATTTTTATGAGATATTATGAATAATAAAACAGCGATGATGCCATCCCCAGATTATGCCTTGCCGAGCCCTTTGCTCGAGCTGCTCACTCAATACCTTGAGGAGCGTATCACCCCGACTATTGAGATTGATCCTACACAATTGGCTTATCGCTGGGTTGGTGGGCGCACAGGACATCTAGAGCCGTTGGCGGTTAATCTGTTTTTGAGTTTGGATGATTTGCAAGGTATCGACAGCCAAAAGTCAAAATTAATACAAAACACCCGCCAGTTCCTAAAAGGCTACCCTGCCAATCATGTGCTGATGACCGGCACGCGCGGCGCGGGTAAATCCTCGCTTATTCGCGCGCTGTTGCAAGCTTATCATAGTGAGGGGCTGCGCGTTATTGAGATTGCGCGGGATGATTTAGTGGTACTCGATAAGATACGCGCGGCTATCAATCAGCTGCCCACGGACTGCCATTGCCGTTATGTGGTGTACTGCGATGATTTGGCGTTTAATGGGCAAGATGAGAGTTATCGTACGCTCAAAAGCGTGCTTGATGGTTCTCTGGACTCAGAGCAAGATAAATTGCTAGTCTATGCGACCAGTAATCGGCGGCATTTATTACCGCAAATGATGAAAGATAATATCAGTATTTATGATGGGCAGACCGATGAGGTTAATCCTTACGAGACCATTGATGAGACGGTATCACTATCCGACCGCTTTGGTCTATGGTTGTCTTTTCATCCGATGAATCAGCCAACCTATTTGCAAATAGTGCGGCACTATTTGAGTGTAGCGCCCCTTAATATGCCGCCAAAAACAGGTGATATTGATGGTGTTAATGGTATTAATGATAGCCATAAATCTGATGGTATTGAACTGCCTGACGATATCAGAGTGGAAGCACTGCGCTGGGCCTCACAGCGCGGTGGACGTTCGGGGCGTATCGCTTATCAATTTAGTCGTTATTGGCAGGGTAAAATGCAGTTGGCGGCGGATGATAGCGAGTCTTAAGCGTTTGTTATGACTCGTTTATTAACTACGCGCTCTCAAGTGCTGAACCTAAATACTGCACCCGTTTATCAGCGGCACCATTTACCACATACTGAGCAAAATCAGCCGCAAGCCATAGATTACCTTGGTAAACACTTTGGGTCTCTATCCGAAGGTGTCCCATATTAGCCGTGCGGCTCTTAGGATTATCAAAGCTCTGATAACGGGCGCTAAAGTGGGTGAGGATAAGGTTTGGTAAACCAAGCTGTTGTGCAAACTTGCCGACTTGTGCCGCACTGCTGTGCATCGGGTCAAAGGCATTATCACCATCAAAGCGTTGGGTTTTTTGCTGAATTTTGGCTAAAGCCTCAGCGGTATACGTGGCTTCATGAACCAGCAAATCCGTATCTGTTAACGCCGCTATCAAGCAATGGGGCGTATCATTATCACCGGCAACAACGATGCGAGTTCGCTGTGTTTGGCTCTCTACATAATCTATGGATAAGAGTCGCCGCCCCTCCTCGGTTATGACATCCTCACCGCGTTGCAACTTGCCCCATAAGTGACTGGCAGCGATAGCGTCCGCTTGCAGCTTAGCGGTATTGAGCACCCGATGATAAATGGTTTGGGTGATACCAAAGGCATGTGAGGGCACTCGATGGGATAATGGTGTGATATCAATCGCAAGCGTTTGCTGATGGTCGAGCTGCTCTATATTAATCACGGTCTTGCCTGCTTGCTGCGACAACAGCGCTTCAATAGCCATAAAATGAATCACAAACGGAAAGGTCAACTCAGTGGTTAAAGTGACGGCATCAAGCAACGTAGCGATAGCTTTTGGGGCAATAATCGTCAATGGCGCGGTACGTCCTGACATCGCTGCGCTAGCAAGCAAACCGGGTAATCCATAACAGTGGTCGCCGTGCACATGAGTGATACAAATGGCGGTAAGCTGATGCAGCGACAGCTTGGTATGCAGCAATTGCTGCTGCGTGCCCTCACCGCAGTCGATAAGCAGCCACGGACGATTTTTTTTGCTGGGTGGCTTTACGCCTGCCAGATAAGGATTTAGACACTCAATTGCCAGTGCGGTGACGTTACGCTGTTTGGTTGGCACGCCGGCTGAGGTACCCAAAAAAGTTAATCTTAGCATGGTATCTGTTTCATCTTAGCTATCATTTATATCGGAAAATTATCACCTGAGTTATGACAAATGACACAAAACGGTCTTGCCACCTTCAATCACTTGCCCGCCACTTGCCACACATTGATTGACCATATTAGACTCATAAGACTTCCAACCGCCATAAAAGCTGGCGACACACAGTAGCGCCACCAGTATCTTTTGTGACCATGCTTTGATTGAGACGGGCTGCTGCTCAATGAGCTCTTCTTTAACGAGTGGGTTGTCCGCTTTTTTGGGGTCGCGCATCGCATTACCTTTTTGAGATTGTCATGGGAGATTATCATGGATAGGGCTAAAATATATTTACTCGATACTGTACCAGCTAAAACTGCAAACGTCCCCCTTTTACCTCACTACGCAAAAAGGCAGCACGAGCCTCACAGCGCGCAAGCCAATTAAGCACGTTGGTATATTTGCGTTTATCCAAACCAGCACCCGCATTTGCGCCCACAACGGCAAGATGCATCTGAATATCAGCGGCACTAAAGTTGCTACCGGCAAACCACTCATTATCTTGTAAATGCTGCTCCATCATGGCAAGCATTTTATGCAGATTACTGGCAATCATACTGTTTTCGACCTGCTTTTGGATACCCTTACTGATGGGTTTAATAAATATCGGCGACTTTTCAACCACTTTATTGAATACCAAACGCATGACCAAAGGCGGCATCACCGAAGCTTCGGCAAAGTGCATCCAAAACGTATAAGCTTCCCAAGCGGCTTCATTCTCGTCACTAGGTTTAAATTGTTGCTCATTATCATAATGCTTGAGCAAATACTCCATAATAAACGCCGATTCAATCAAAGGCTTGCCATCAGCAACCAAAATAGGCGCTTTGCCCATCGGATGGATTTTCTCCAAGCTATCAGGTGCCAGATGCGCTTTATTACGCGCATAACAGGTCAGCTTATAGTCCACATTCAGCTCTTCTAATAGCCATATAATACGGAATGAGCGTGAGTTTTCTAAATGATGCAGATGTAACATAAATAATCCTTATACCTTATAATCAGCCAAAAATAAACCGTTTGCTAAATAGCTATGACATTAAAATTATCAATGACTAGACTCTTAAATGACCCTATCCTTAACAACCTAATCATTAATAACCTAATCATTAATAACCAAGCCATTAATAGTAACTCAGCCCTTTCACTTTGACAGTGCTTTATGAGGTAACCGTTACGAAAAATAATATCTACTGGGTCAGTGATTAATCCATATCGTGCTCAGCTTTATTTTTCCTTTAACGGCTCAATTTTTGCTTGATTCTATGGATACGTCTTTTATAGTGGCGGATTTTACGGAACCGATGCGCCCTTAGTACCCCATCTATTCGCCGATTTATTAAGCGTTGGCGCGGCGGGAAAGTGTCGATTTGGGGCTCATTATAACCATGCAAACGGTCATCACGGCGGCGACTTATATAGCCTAACACACTGTCCATTATCATAAATAATAATGCGAGGCTGACCATAGCATACATCAATAATGAGCCGCCCTCATCGATACTTTGATGCAAAATAGTCACCGATAATACAAACAACAGCATCGGCTCAAGATAACTTAATGCCCCAAATAGTGACACTGGCAACTTACGACTGGCAACCATCGATAGCGACATCGCAAGCGCACTAAAAGCGCCTAATAGCGGCAATAAGTACCAAAATTTACTCGATGCTGCCGCCACACTAAAGCCACTGGTGCAGTACAACACAATCAATACCACTGGCGTCAGTAATGCCAAATCAGACAATAAACCCATAATTGGGGGTACCGCAAGCTTACGCCGCAATAAATAATAGGGCGGATAACCCAAACAGGCAAACAGCGTCACCCAAGATATCGAGCCATATTGAAAAATATCATAACCGACACCCAAAGCCGCACAAATCGCCGCTATCCACTGCCAGAGACTCATCGCTTCTTTATATAAAAAACGCCCAACCAGTATCATAACCAGCGGTAATAAAAAATAGCCCAAAGTCACATCCAGACCGTAACCATTGACCGGTCCCCACATAAATAGCCAAATTTGTCCGCCCAAAATCGGGGTCGGCAAGACAAATAACAGCCACTCTTTGGGCGTCTGCAAGGTTTTTAGATACTCAAAAACGTGTTGCCATTGCTTAGTAAAGCTGACCAATAATACCAAACTAAGTAGCATCATCAGCACGCGCCACGAGGCAACTTGCGTCCCTGATAACGGCTGCATAAATAGCCCAAACAGGAACATCAATGAGAATAAAACACTGGATGCGAGTGAGGCAATGGTTCCTTGAAAGGTTTGATTGGGAGTCATCATGACAACAGCCTTTGAGAATTAAAACACGTGATGGTGCTTACTTTATGGTGCTTACTTTTATTTTATGGTGCTTACTTGATAGTTATTTATTTTATAGGAACTGGATTGGTAGCGACTTGGTTGACGGTTTTGGATACAACTATCCAGCAAAACAAAAGCCTCCAACATAGACGTTAGAGGCTTGTTTAGAGCATCGGTAAAATATGAAACTAAAGCATGATTAAGCGATAATTTTAATCATCGTTATTCATGTCGTCAGGATTTAAAGTATCATGATTTATAGCATCCGTCTCTATTTGAACCTGAGACTCTGCCTCAAAGGTGCCATCCTCTTTCATGGCAGCAATCAATTCATTATCATCCGCATCATGTTCAACCCGTGCCATAGCGACCAGTTTTTCATCATTTGATAGACGAATTAAGGTGACGCCTTGGGCATTACGCCCACTACTGGCAATATGCTCGATGGGCGTGCGTACTAGCGTGCCTTTATCAGATATTAAGATAATATCATCTTCGGGATCAACTTTAGTTGCGCGCACCAAAGCACCATTACGCGCGCTGGTTTTGATAGCAATCACGCCGTTACCGCCGCGACCTTGTTTATTAAACTCTTCAATAAAGGTACGTTTACCAAAGCCGTTTTCACAAGCAATCAGGATTTCACGCACATCCTCTTCGATAACGACTAGCGACTTGATAACGTCAGCAGCCGTTAGACGCATACCACGCACGCCTCTTGCCATACGACTCATAGCACGCACATCATTTTCATCAAAACGAATGGCTTTACCGCTTGAGGCAAACAGCATGACTTCTTGACTGCCATCGGTAATACGCGCGCTGACCAGTTTATCACCCTCCTCTAAACCTATGGCGATGAGACCATTAGAGCGAATGCTGGCAAATTGCTTGAGCTCAACCCGTTTAACCGTGCCCTTAGCTGTGGCAAAAAACACAAAAGGCGGCTTTCCTACTTTGCTATCGTCTGATGCATCGTCCTCTAGTAAATCAGCGTCCGCCTCGGTGACGGTCCGCATATTTTTTGCAGATGGCACATCGAGGGTTCGTGGAATCGACAAAATAGTCGTCACGGATTCATCGCCGGTCAGACCAATCAAGTTCACTAAGGGACGACCGCGCGCCCCACGACTGGCAATCGGTACTTCAAAGCCGCGCAAACTAAAGACCCGACCCGTATCGGTAAAGCAGAGCACTGTGGCATGAGTTGAGGTCACTACCAAATGATCAATCACGTCATCTTCTTTCATAGCGGTCGCTGATTTGCCTTTACCGCCACGCTTTTGGGCAACATAATCATCAATCGGCTGCGTTTTTGCGTAGCCCGTACGCGATACGGTCATGACCACGGTCTGCTCAGGAATCAAATCTTCTCGGCTAAAGTCAGTGCGCGAGTCAACGATATCGGTACGGCGCTCGTCACCAAAGTTTTCACGAATCTCAATCATCTCATCAGAGATAATCGCCATTAATTTATCAAAGTCGCCTAAGATAGACTCTAAATGAGCAATCTCACGCAGCAAATCTTGATATTCTTCGGTCAATTTATCTTGCTCAAGACCGGTTAAGCGGTGCAATTGCATCTCTAAAATAGCATTTACTTGGTCAAGTGACAGCCGGTAGCCTTGCTCGCCTTGAACGCTATCGGCAATCAGACCAAAGGGCGCTTTGGGATCTTCGCCTTCGATATAATCAGGACGTACTGACTGACTACCTGCCGCGGTGAGCATCGCCACGACACTACCTGAACCCCAAGTATTATTGAGTAAGTTCTCACGAGCGGTAGCACGACTTGCCGATACTTTAATGGAGGCGATAATCTCATCAATATTCGCCAAGGCAACGGTCAAACCCTCAAGCAGATGACCGCGTACACGGGCTTTATTAAGCTCATGAATAGTGCGGCGGGTCACCACTTCTTGACGGTGACGGACAAAGGCGGCTATCAGCTGACGCAATGTGAGTAGCTTTGGCTGACCATTATCGAGCGCCACCATATTGATACTGAAGCTCGACTCAAGCGGTGTTTGCAAGAATAAATTATTAACGATGACTTCAGCCGTTTCACCACGGCGCAAGTCGATGGCGATACGCATGCCATCTTTGTCCGACTCATCACGAATCTCGCTAATACCTTCGATTTTTTTGTCGCGTACCAGCTCGGCAATGCGCTCAATCAGTTTGGCTTTATTGGCCTGATACGGCACTTCAGTGAAGACAATGCGCTCGCGGTCACGGTTGACCCCCGTTTCGCTCATCGGCTCGATATGATAGCGACCACGCACATGCAGACGACCTTTACCGGTACGATAGGCATCTAAGATACCCGCGCGACCATAGATAATGCCGCCAGTTGGAAAGTCGGGACCTGAGATATGACTCATCAGCTCATCAGCAGATATCTGCGGATTAGCAGCATACGCCAAGCAAGCATTAAGC
Organism: Psychrobacter sp.; assembly: GCA_036770925.1. Lineage (GTDB taxonomy): Bacteria > Pseudomonadota > Gammaproteobacteria > Pseudomonadales > Moraxellaceae > Psychrobacter. The sequence goes on along the minus strand of DAIPIF010000025.1, from coordinate 1,569 downwards.
ACTTCGGTGAGATTATGCGGTGCCATATTGGTCGCCATACCGACCGCGATACCTGTGGCACCATTGACCAGTAAGTTTGGTACGCGTGCCGGCATGACACTCGGCATACGCTCAGAACCGTCGTAGTTATCTTCCCAATCGACAGTATCTTTGTCCAAATCAGCGAGCATCTGATGGGTCAGCTTAGTCATCCGCACTTCGGTATAACGCATCGCTGCCGGTGGATCATCATCGATTGAGCCAAAGTTACCTTGACCATCGACCATCGGATAACGCAAACTAAAATCCTGCGCCATCCGTACAATGGCATCATAAACCGCGCTATCACCATGCGGGTGATATTTACCAATGACATCACCGACTACCCGCGCCGATTTTTTATAAGGCTTATTATAATCATTGGATAGCACATGCATGGCATACATCACACGCCGGTGTACTGGCTTGAAGCCATCACGCACATCAGGTAGCGCACGCGAGACAATCACGCTCATCGCATAATCCAAATAGGACTGCTTTAATTCCTCTACGATGCCAATAGGACTGACCGACTCGCTCATATACACTCCTTCACTCACATCCATTTTCTTAGGGCTATATACGACTTGTAGGGCAATTTATCCTCTTAAAAACGGATAATGTATCCTAAAGATAAACCGAAACCGCAGTCTATCAAATCACGTAAAATATTAGGAAAATGGCGATGGTTTTAATGTTGAATAAAAGAAGATATTTTAGCACAAATCTACTGATTTAGGGGCATTTACCGCTCATTAAGCCCCTGCAAACAACAGATTAATAGCAGATACCTGCCTCAATGCACCTTGCCTGCAGCAAGCTGTAAAATAGGGTCAATAGTATCGTCACTGGGTTGTTGATGCAGTGCAGCAGTGGCACTTTCTCTTACCTGTGTTATCTGTGTCGTATCTGGCACATTTTTATTTTCATCATTATTTTCATATTTTAAGAAACCACGAGCGATAAGGGAATCAACATCTATCTTTGGCAGCATCGCTAAACATGCCTGCTGACTGATATCATCATTGTGTAATAGCAGCAGCATAAATTGCCGCTCACGACCTTTTAGGGCAGCAGATAATATTCTAGTTTGTAATATACCTTTATGAGTAATACTCAATTCTTTTAGTGCTGCACTACGATTTTGAGTCATTATGTCCTCATGTCCTCTTTTTTGTGTGACCATTTAGATGATTATGAGTAAGATACTGATAATCATACAGATTTATAGCTATTTGGCTATTATACAGACAAGGTTCATCCATTAGCAAATAATAAGGAATACTGTTAGATTAACTAAACAGTTACTAGCAATTGGTTAAGAGTGGCGATAGTTTGAGCGCTACTAAGCATAATAATGTCTAAAGATTTAAGCCATAAGTGCTATCCTTAGCACTAAAAAAAGAGTCATGCGCTCATCTTAAAAATCCATAAATGACAAGTTATGGCTCAAAAATGATAATCATGAACAGCATTTATGTCTTATCTCTTACTGTTTATAGCGTAATCGCTGTTAAAAAGCGACGTTAAAATAAGGACGCCCTCTGCCCT
>DAIPIF010000024.1:0-15351 GCA_036770925.1 Psychrobacter sp. | reverse complement strand
AAATTAAATATAAAAGTGCCTAAAAGCCACTATTTAACCTGTAATAACTGATATTCACTCATAATACGATGAATATCGGTATCAACGGGTACAAACTGGCGCACGCCTTTTTTGAGCTCAGCATCATAGACTAATTTGATAAATTTGGCGTCGATGGCGCGGTTACGGTTTTGGGGATGCACGGTTAAATACTGCAAGCGCTTAGTATCGGTTTGCCCATCATCAAAGCAGCCAACGGCGGCGATGGGCTTATCATTGAACATGCCGACATACAGATATTGACCGCGTGCAAAACCTTGCTCAAGCAGTGCTAACACCTCCTTGCCAGCCGGTTGAGCGTCATCGGCATCATATAACGCTTGCAGACGCTCGGCGAGCTCATTTTTGCGGGCGGGTTTTTTAATCAGGGGTGCTTGTAAATTATTAATGGCAAAAGCTTCTAATGGCATGGTGAGCTCCGATGATGAGGCGCAGATTAGGTCATGCGCCATAGCGATTGATAATACTTAAGTCACTATTTTAGCAGAATGCGGCAAATTTGTGCCTGCTTTACCGTCCTACCATAGCCGTAATTGCTGGGGTTTGCTATTATGAGGATAATCATTCACTTATCAGGCAACGATGCTAAATGGAGCACTGAGAATTAATCGAGTATCTCTATTGCAGCCCGTCTCTAGCTGTTGCCTCATTCCTTATTTATAACACGTTGGGCTTACTATTAGCCCTCTTTTATTGACTTTATATTTATAGAGAGTAGCCATGACCACCCATTCTACTGCACCAACCCAACAACAAAATTCAGCTCAAAATTTATTTGGTCACGCGCCGCGTATCGCCACCGTTGAGCGCAATACCGCTGAGACGCAAGTGACGTGTACGGTCAACCTTGATGGTACCGGTCAAGGGGTCGTTGATACAGGCGTGCCGTTTTTAGATCATATGATTGACCAAATCAAGCGTCACGGTTTGTTTGATTTAGATATCAAATGTAATGGCGATACCTTTATCGACGATCACCATAGCGTGGAAGATACAGGCATTACGCTTGGGCAAGCTTTTGCCAAAGCGCTGGGTGATAAAAAGGGCATTCGTCGTTACGGGCATTTTTATGCGCCACTTGATGAAGCGCTAACCCGTGCGGTGGTTGATTTGTCAGGGCGTCCCGGTTTGCATATGGATATTCCGTTTACCCGCTCGCATGTCGGCACTTTTGATGTCGATTTATTTAGTGAGTTTTTCTACGGTTTTGTGAATCATGCGTGGATGACCGTGCATTTAGATAATCTAAAAGGCAAAAATAGCCATCATCAAATCGAGTGTACTTTTAAAGCCTTTGCCCGCGCCTTGCGTATGGCGTGTGAATATGATGAGCGTGCGCTAAATACCTTGCCATCGACCAAAGAGGCGTTTTAGATGAGTCAAGCAACCAAAGTTGCGTTATTAGATTATGGTATGGGCAATTTGCATTCTGCCAGTAAAGCACTGTCGGCGGTTGGGGCAGAGGTGTCTATCACTAATGACCCCAAAGTCGTCGCTGCCGCGGATAAAATAGTCTTCCCTGGGGTCGGTGCGATGCGCGATTGCATGGCAGGCATGAGGGCGGCGGGTATTGATGAGGTGGTACGTGCTGCTATCTTTAATAAGCCTGTGATGGCGATTTGTGTTGGTATGCAGGCGTTGTTTGAGCAATCAAGCGAGAATGGCGGCACCGCTTGCTTAGGCATCCTAAATGGCGCTGTGGCGGCGTTTAATCCTGCATGGACGGATGCGCAGGGTGCGACAATTAAAGTGCCGCATATGGGTTGGAATACCATTAGCGATATGGATTTTGAGCATCCATTATGGACAGGTATTGAGCCTGAGGCGCATTTTTATTTTGTGCATAGCTACTACTGCGCGCCGACGGATGCCTCACAAGTGGCTGCCGTTTGTGATTATGGGCAGCCGTTTTGTGCCAGTATTATTCAAGATAATCTATTCGCCACCCAGTTTCATCCTGAAAAAAGCCATACCGCAGGCTTGCAGTTATTGAAGAATTTTGTAGAGTGGAATATTTAAACATTAGACTACTATTTAAGTGTAAGGTGAGTTAGCAGAGGGTTAACTCGCCTTTTTTTATTGGTCATTATTATTATTTGAGAGAAATAAGTGGATTTTCAAACCTTTAAAGTGGGGATAATAGCCGCCACTGGACTGGAGAAAGATGCCTTGCATATTTATGTGGGCGTTAGCGTTTATTTGCTTAGTTTGATTGTGCTGCGCCCGATGTTTAAAAAGCAAAGTATAAGAGCGTTTATGGCTTTAATCATAGTCACGGCTGTTGCTCTAGCTGGTGAATATTTAGACAATCGCCATATTCTCCTACCAAAAGGATTTTTTGCATTAAAAGACACAGACATAAAGGCGAGTATTCACGACCTTATCAATACCTGCTTGCTGCCTTACGTGTTGTATGCGCTTCACAGATGGACGACGATTTTTTATCCCATAAATAAAGCCAAAGGCATCATAAAGCGTAAACAAAAAACGGACTATGAGTAAGTCCGCTTGTTAGTTTAAAAAATTAATGTATTTAAGAGGATTTACTTAGCATCATATAATGCGCGTACCACCTCACCAATGACTGCAATTCCATCAATCAAGGTTTGCTCATCAGCGGCGATACTCATGCGGATACACTCATGCGCATGTTGATAGTTATCCACATCAACTCCAGGGAAGAAGTATTTACTCGGCACAATGAGCGTGCCTTTTTGCTTTAATATCTCATACAATTCAACCGTGGTAATCGGCAAATCCTTAAACCATAACCATAAGAATATCGCGCCCTCAGGCTTATGAATCATCAAGGGATACTCACCCAATGCTTCTTTTAATAAGCGCACGGCAAGTGTCGCTTGGCTGTGATAAAACGGCTTAATGGTAGTATCTGATAACTGTTTTATCGCATCATTACTGACCAATGGGGTGGCAATTGCCGCACCGAAACGCGTTGGCGATAAATTAACCACCGCATTCATCGCACTGACCGCCGCTATGACTGCAGGCGCGGCGACGATGATGCCCGTACGCACACCGGGCAGACCGATTTTTGAGAGGCTAAAGCATAATATGGTATTGTCATCCCAAGACAGCTGCGCCTCTGAATAGATAATATTAGGAAAAGGCATACCGTAAGCATTGTCGATAATCAGCGGTACGTCATAACGCTTGGCAATCTCGCTCAAGCGCGCCATCTCCTCATCGGTCAATACGTTGCCGGTCGGATTGGTCGGACGCGAACAGCAAATCGCCCCAATGCGCCCCTCAATCAGCGCCGGTAACTGCTCTAATGCCTCAAAATCGACACGATATTTAAAAAACCCATCCGCGCCATCATGCGTGACCTCATCAATATGCGGTAAGACTGCGGTAAAGTGCTGACCCTCCACATGCACATCACTATAACCGATATATTCAGGCGCAAGTGGTAGCAAGATAGACTTATCTAGCGTTTGCTCGTTGGTATTTTCGTTTTGCTCATTAACAAATGCGCCACCAAATAGGTTGAATAAAAAGAAAAAGGCGTTTTGTGAGCCATTGGTCAGCGCGATATTATCCGCACTCAAATTCCAATCATAATGACGGTTAAAAAACCCAACCAAAGCATCAATAAAGGCGGCATCGCCTTGGGGATTGGAGTAGTTTGCCATGCTAACAATCGCACTGCTATCGGACTCGCCAGTGGTACTATCATTGCCAAGTGCTTGGTAAGTCTGCAAAAATAATTCATTCACCGCCTCAATCTTGGCAGGATTACCACCACCGAGCATATTGATGGGCGTGTCACTTTTGAGCGCGTCCCCTAAGTCGTCCATCAGTTGCGAGATGCCGGTGGGCTGAGTGAATTTTTGACCGAATTTTGAGAATTTCATAAGCTTACCGTACTGTTTAAAAAGTTACATTTATAGGAGTAATAGAGTTATAAAATAATTTGAGCATTATAGCAAAAGTATTATCGTCTAAAGTAACAATACCGACAGCATTAAATCATCGCCCGCACCCGTGCCATAATCCCACGTCCAATCACCAAGCGCACATAAATAATAGCGATAGCAAACAGCAGCGCCATTAAGGCGACAGCGCCCACACTCAAGCTCAGCCACGGCAGACTAAAGCGCAGACTGAACCACTGGGTAATCGCAAACCACGAGCCGATACTCGCAATCGTGACCGCAAATAGCGCCGCACTGATACCCAACACCCCAAGCTCTAAGATATTGAGCATATACAAATCCCGCTTTTGCATCCCTAACAGCCTAAAAGAGGCGCTCTCTTGCATTCGGTCTTGCGAGGTGGAGAGCAAGGAGCTGATAAGCACCATAATACCGGTCAATAACGCCAATAACGTAAAAATATAGACCAAGCGGCTCATCTGCCCAACCAGCTCTTGGACTTGCTGCGCGATTGCCGTACCATCAATGGTGGTCACTGCCGGAAACGCTCGTACCAGTTGACCTTGTAGCTCTGGTATATCCTCTGCTAGCACATGGGTTGTGGCAAATTGAATCTGCGGTGCCGCGGACAGTACCGACGGCTCAAATAAAAAGTAAAAGAACGGACTCGGTCCCTGCTCAAAACGTGAACGGATACTGGTAATCTGTCCTGTCAACTCGATACCTTGAATATTAAAAACCACAAGGTCGCCCATACCGACATTGAGCATCGTCGCTGCCGTATCCAAAATAGATAACGGCTGTACGGCTTGAGTTGCAGTCGGCTGAGTATTTTGCGCGGTAACAGGCGCGTACAGCTGATTATCTGCTACAGCATCAGTAATAAACTCAGTGTCCATCAGCGTATCGGCATAGCTTAAGTTAAACACTCGAGTCGGCTCATCGAAGCCCTCAGCGACTTCTATATCTTGTGCCGCTACGCCGCCTGCCGTTATCACGCGCGCGCGAATGACGGGATAGTACCGCACAGGCGCCCCGATGATGTCATTAATCGCATCGTGCTGATCGCTTTGAATATCGAGTAAAAATAAATTGGGCGCATCTTCAGGATAGGCATTGATAAACTGCGCATTAATGCTGTGATTCAAAGTAGTAATCAGGGTCAATACCGCCACTGATAAGGATAAGGTCACAAAAAACAGGATGGATTGATTGCCTTTACGCGCCAGATTATGAATGGCAACCCGCTGCATCCAGCCTACTTTGCCACTCGCTGCTAAGCGTGATAATAACCACAGCCAACCGCGTGCCAGTGCCCAAAATACGGCAATAAGGGCAATCAAACCAAGCAATAATTGGGCGCTAAGCTGCCATGAGCCCACTTCATAACTAAAAAATAAATACAACCCCGTCAGCATCAGCCCATACCATACTATCGGCAGGCGCTGATACCAAGGCTTGCGCCCTGAAGATTGCGCGGCACTTTGATTGAGCAAGGTGGCAGGCTTGGTGTCATTTAGGCGACTCAAACCGCGCTGAGTGATAAGTAAGGTCAATACCAAAGCGATAATAATCGTTTTAAGGATACTAATAGGTTCAATCGCTAAACCAATATCAGCGGGCAAGATAGCTGCGAGATAAGGTTGCCCGAGTTTGAGTAGCCCAAAGCTAAGCAGCACTGCCGCCACACAAGCAATACTAGCGGTAGTCATTAATAGCCGATAATAGCTGATTTTAATTTCCCTAATCGGCTCACCTAAGGCTAAACGAATGGCGTTACTAGATTGCTGCTTGGTCACAAAAGCAGTTATCACCCCATACATCGCGACGGCAGATAACAGCAAGACGGCGATGACCAGTAGCTTTAAAAACATCAAGACATTATCAGAGATACGCGAGACTGAGGTATCAGCAGAGTCCGCATCAGAGAGTTCAATATCAGGATAATTGGCTAATATTTGCTCTAACTGCGTCTGCTGTGCGGTCATCAACTCGCTATCGCCTGCCATCTCAATGCGATAACTGATACGGCTACGTTGACCGAGGAGCTTGGTTGCCGCTAGTGCGTCCTCTTGCATCAGCACGCGCCCGCCAAAACCAAAGGCAGTCAGCGGACGATCCGGCTCTTTTATCAGCACATCACTGATGGTAAACGCCGCCTCGCCGATAGTAATGACATCGCCGATATCGACTTGTAGGCTTTTGAGCACTTCTGGAGCGACCACCACGCTATCGACCGTCAGCTGCTCGGTCAGGGTGCGCCCTGATGCCAGCTCGACCTCTCCGTATAAGGGATAGGCAGCGGACACGGCTTTGACCCGCGAGAGTAGGGTTTGCTCTTCAGTGACCACCATCGCATTGAACTGATAATCATAAACAATATGCGTCTCAGCGATAGTTGCCACTTGGCTTAATACGTCGCTTGGCCACTCTTGGTTACTGGATAATATTAAATCACCGCCGACCAGTGCCCGCTGATTGTCCGTGATATAGCTATCGACCGACTGTTGAATGGAGTCAAGGCTGAGGTAGGTCGCCAGTGATAAGCTTAAGGTAATTAAGAATAATACCGGATATATCCAGCGTCGCCACCAGCTACGGGTGAGCGCTTGCGAGCCTAAGGTAGGCGTAAACAGCTGGTTTATAATACCGCCTGTATAATTGGATTCTTTATCCATCATTTCGGTATGAGTGTCAGCCGTTATATCGTTAGAAGACTGGCTATCAGTTGCTGCGTGAGGGTCTGGGTGTTTAGGGGTCATGGCGTTAGTATCCGCCCATCGTGCATGGTAATGACGCGGTCAGCCATTTTGGCAAGCGCGGCATCATGAGTCACCACAACCAGCGCTGAACCGGTTTGCTGACGTAAATCTAATAATAGCTGCATGACTTGATTGGCATTTTGCTCATCCAAGTTACCGGTCGGCTCATCTGCAAAAACGATTTTGGGGCGGGATACCAGTGCGCGCGCCACCGCGGTACGCTGCTGTTCACCGCCTGATAATTGACTGGGCATGCTGTGCCGCCGATGACCTAAATTCACCGCCTCAATCAGCTCATCCACTCGCGCCTTGTCTGGACGACGGGCGATATCCAGTGGAAAAGCGATATTTTCGGCAACGGTTAATGTCGGCAATAAATGAAACGACTGAAACACAAAGCCCATTTCGCGCTGACGAATGGCGGCAAGCGCGTCTTCATCAAGGCGGCTTAAGGTTTTATCCGCCAGTTCAACCGAGCCGCTATCAGGATAATCTAATGCCGCTAGTAAGCCGAGCAAAGTTGATTTACCTGAGCCTGATTTGCCCATAATCACCACAAACTCGCCGGCATCGACATGGATACTGACGTCCTTGATAATGGTGAGTGATTGCTCACCGACTTGTACCGTTTTAGTTAAGCCAGTAGCGCGCAGCAGGGCAGTGCTAGGCGCATCATTTGTAGCACTATTGGCATCAGGATTATTTAGGCTCATTGCACAGTCTCAGTGGTCGGGGTTTCTACAGGGGTCAGTGAGTTTGCCGGCATGGATTGCAGCATTCTATCGATTTCAGGTTTCAGCACTGGCAGAATATTATCATTTACGATGATTTTATAGCCCTCTTTGGTCGGGTGAATGGCATCCGCTTGATTGAGCTTAGGGTCGCCACCGACATTATCCAAGAAAAAAGGAATCAAGGTGACATTCATATCTGCCGCGACGCGTGGATATATCGCGGCAAATGCCTGTACATAATCAGAGCCCAAATTATCATAAATTTGCATACCGCCTAAGATAACCTCACTGCCATTATCTTGCAGACGCTTAACGGCAGTGCGAATATTCGCCTCAACGGTCGCTACATCAATACCGCGAATGGCGTCATTAGCGCCAATGGTCAAAATCGTGATGTCAGGCTGAGTTTGGGCAACCCAGTCCAAACGATTGACCAACCCTGTACTGGTTTCACCGCTCAGCCCAGAATTGATAACCTTAACGTGGCTGTAACCTTGCTGCTTTAACTGCGCCTCTAATTGCGCTGGATAATTATCATTAGGGTCAACGCCTAAACCTTCGGTGAGTGAGTCACCAAGCGCTAATATGGTCAGTGGTTGCTCAATCGCTACTGTACTCGTTGGCTCAGTGGCAGTTTCACGTGAAACAGAATCAGGTGTTTCTACTTGAGCGCTATTAGCTACGGTGTCATTAGGGTCAGCAGTATTATCCGTGGCAGGACTACAGCCGATGACGGCTAAGCTGGTTAAGAGCACTAGCCCTATATTTTTTGATAATCGCTTATTTAGGTACGGTTTTATTGAAGATGGCGACATAATAGTTCCATGACTAATTATTGGCATAATGGGAATGATAGTAACAATTTTGCGGGCGTTTTGCTGTCTAGGATTGGTTATTGTCACCCAAATACTGGGTATTTAAAAACGCAGTGATGCGTTGATAGGTTTGCTGACAGATATCGGCATTGAGGTTTTCCATATTAAGATAGGCATGAATGACGTTGTGATAGGTCACATGCTCGGTCTCAACCCCCGCTTTGGCAAGTTTTGCGGCATAAGCGACGCCTTCATCATATAAAGGGTCGATGGCGGCATTAATAATCAGCGCAGGTGGCTGCGGTGCCAGCTCATCTATACTGGCAAATAACGCAGACTTGGCGTGTCTGTCCTCATGCTCTTGAAGACTGGACTGAAAATACTGCTCAAAATACCAACAGATACGCTGGCGACTGAGCAGATAACCATCGCCATATTTCTCAATAGAAGGACAGCTCATGGTAAAGTCAACGCTTGGGTATATCAGCACTTGGGCGCTGATGTGATGTATTATATTTGCAGATTTTACTCTAGGGTCGCGTAGCAGATTAGTCACCAAAGCCCCGCCATGACTATCGCCTGCAACGACAAGATGAGTAGGATTAATTTGCTGGCGGGCAAGGAGTTTATTGAGTCCTATTAACGCGGTATAAGCATCGTTTTGGGCACAAGGATAAGGGTTTTCTGGTGCAAGACGGTACTCTGGTGCCACGATAATATGTCCCGTATATTTTGCCAAACGACATAAAATGTGCTGATAAACAGACACGCTACCTGCCACCCCGCCGCCGCCATGAAAGTACAGCATAACGGGTAGCTTGGTTGGCTCATTTTGGTTGACAGTAGCGGGCAAGCAGGGATAAAACAGCCGTACGGGCACAGGATAAGCGGCGCTAGTTGAACCCTCATATTTAAACTCACCGTCAATAATATCATCAACAATCAGCGGAATATCTACCACCTCAGTGACTAAGGTACGGGTCAAATGTGCCAAACCCTCTCGAGCATTAATCGCATTAGCCGTACTGCCGGTTTTTATAAAAGCTGGCAGCACCTCATTATTGAGTAGGCTAAGATAATCTGCAACCGCAGGTAGCAGCTCGGCTTGGTTTTTATGATGGGTAGCCTTAGCGCTATTTATTGTTGCATTTTGAGTGACCGTATTCTTCTTCATATTAAATCCTTTTTTATTAGATTAACATATCAAAGACACGCAGTATCAGGCAGGGCGACCATCGACCATCATCGGGCGACTGACCATCCAAGCAATACCCACGTTTATCATCATCAACAGCAGCATAAGTAGCAGCGGTAAATCCCAACTTTGAGTAGCTTCATGCAGCCAACCAGTGCCCAATGGACCAAAAAAGGCAATCAGATAGCCGACCGCTTGTGCCATACCAGACAGCTCACTGGCTTGATTGGGCGTATACGTTCGCAAGGAGAACAACATCATACTCAAGGTAAAAATAGCGGAACAGCCTGCGCCCATCATCCCCGACCACAGCCATGCCAAGTCAGAGGACAGATAACTCATGCCAAAGATGCCGATGACATTCAACGTTGCGGCAAGCACCGTTAATGCTTGAATGGGGCGTCCACGGTTTACCAGCCACGTGAGACTCAAAATAGCAAAGGGTGCCATAAACTGAAACACCGAACCCATTTGTCCCGCTTTCACTGCCGTTAAGCCTTTACTGACCCAAATAGAGGGCAAAAAGCTAGCCACGGTATAATAAAGCAGCGATTGCAGCCCCATAAAGAGGGCAATTTGCCACGCAAACGCGTTTTTCCACATAGAAATCGGCGATGAGCCTTGAGCCGCGAGCGTAGGGGCTTGGTGGTTGGATGAGCCCAGCCGCAGCCGCAAAAATCCCCACGCAATAATGGCAAAAAAGCCCAAAACGGACCAGCCGCCTAGCGCCCATTGCCAACCGACATATTCAGAGAGGGGTAATACCACGCCCGCCACAATACCAGCCGTCACCGTCATCGTGAGACTAAAAAGTCCAGTAATCAGTGGAATATGCTTCGGTGTACGCTGCTTAATGACGGGCGCGGCTAAAGTATTGGCAAAGCCAATCGCTAAAGTGAGCATCACCGTTCCGCTTAAAAACCCCAGCCAAGTCGGTATCGCTGAGCGTACCACCATGCCCAAAGTGAGCAGCGCTATCATCGAGATTAAGGTATTCTCAAGTCCAAAGCGCTTCCCAATACTCGGTGAAATCAGCGCCCCTACTGCAAATCCTAGCATCGGCACCGCGCCAAGCCAACCGATTTGGGTCTCAGAGATAGCAAGCGCCTCTTGGACGACGGGTGCAATAGAGCCGAGTGCCACGATAGGCGCGCGCATATTGGTCGCCAATAAAATGATGGCACACAATACCAGCCAAAAAGTAAATTTTGCAGAGACAGGAGGAGACGGTGGCAAAGTAGCCAAGTTTGGCTTGGTTTGCTCATGAGTAGAGGTTGACATAGCAGCACGACTATTAAAATAAGAGGAAGGACAAATCGTTATAGAGTGCGACTATATCACTCATAAAACAATCCCGAAAAACTCACCCAAAAGAAGACATGAGCGCTTGAGTGGTGATAGTGCAGCAGCGCCCGATTTTAAAATAAAAGAGCTATAAAAGGCTTATAGAACGTCACGCATCGGCATTTAGTATCCTACTGATGAGGATAATTGCGGCTTATCACTAGGTACTATTAGAAACTGACTATCAGAAACTGACTATCAAAACGTACTATCAGAGATTTGAAGCGCAAAAACTAAAATAGCGTTAACTGCCTGTTAGGGCAATGAACGCTATTATAAAAGGCTATCTGCTTTTGATACTACTAGCGTATGGTAACCAGTAGCGGAGGAGGACTGATCGTTATAATGCAGATTTGCCCAGTTGCGCCGGTTTTAGAGCGCCTGCTTGCTGCTCTGCCACTAAGCTCTCACATTTATTAGGGTCATCGCCACAAAATGAGCAATTTTCATCGCCCATTAATTTGGCAACCCCACCACACGAGCCTCTCAGCGGTTGCTTTTTAAACATATAACCAATACTCATAAATAAAAAGAACAGCACAAATATGGTAAAGGTAATAGCAAGCATTGGGAGTAATTGACTCATCATAAGTAACCTCGGCTTATTTTATTCAGCCTGCTATGACAGACTATTATTAAGTTTATAGGTTATTTTATCACATATCGCACCTTTGATATTATAACCTTATAAATCAGTCAGATACTGCCCTACACTCTATGACGACTATCCTCTTAAACCTTATCTACTACTAAACGACGTCTAATAAATGATGGCTGCTAAACGACATGGATAAAAATATACGTCGCCGCACCCGCCAAGTAGCCGATAAGGGCAAGGGCGCTGATGTGTTTGAGATACCACATAAAAGAGATTTTCTCCATGCCCATCGCCGCCACACCTGCCGCTGAACCAATGATTAAGCAGCTACCACCGACCCCTGCACAATAGGCTAAAAAGTGCCAAAACGCACCATCTTGTAAAAACTGACTTTGGCGCAGCAGCTCATCCCCTGTCAGTCCCGCCACCGCAGAATCCGTCAGCAAGGGATACATTTTCATCGCGCCTGCGACCAGTGGCACGTTATCGACCAATGAGGACAGCAAGCCGATAAGCACGTTGATGACATATAAATTACCAAAGGTATTATCGAGCCAAGTTGCCATATCAAGCAGGTGACCGGCGGTTGCAAGTGCTGACACCGCTAACAAGATGCCTAAGAAAAACAGAATACTAGACATATCTACCCGCGTCAGTACCCCAACGACAGTCATTTGCTGTTTGACATGCCAGTTATCATGACGATGCACCAGCTCAGTAAACACCCAAAGTACCCCGACCCCAAATAAAATGCCCATGTAAGGTGGCAAATTGGTTAAGGTCTTAAATACCGGTACAAACGCCAATGCGCCTAGCCCTAACGCTAAAATACTCAGACGCATTTTGGGGGTAATGGTATCGACAGGGTTCATCGTTGCTGCTGCACTTGCACGATTCAATGGCAGGTTAGGGGATGGCAGTTGCCGACTTTCTGTGCCTTGAAATGCCACCGCAGACGCTTCTTGATATTCGCCCAAATAGTTGACGTTAGAGGATTCAATCGCTACTTTGGCAGGTTTAGGTCGGTGTACTTGTTGACCTTTAAATTTAATCGTCACTATCAATAAGGGCACCATAGCAGCAATTAAGCTTGGAACAATTAAGTTCACAATAATATGACTGGCGGTAATCTGATTACCAATCCACAGCATCGTGGTGGTCACATCGCCAATCGGTGACCACGCACCGCCGGCGTTGGCGCATACTACGACGATACCGACAAACCATAAGCGCAGCTCCTTATCAGCGACCAGTTTGCGCAGTAAGGAAATCATCACAATAGTGGTGGTTAAGTTATCAAGTAAAGCGGAGAAAAAGAAAGTCAGCGCGCCAATGGTCCACAGTAAAGTGACAGCATTGGTGGTGTGAATACGGTTGGTAATGGCTGCAAAACCATCATGCGCATCAACCAACTCAACGATAACCATCGCGCCCATCAAGAAAAACAGAATCTCTGCAATCTCTGCTAAATGGTGGCGCAGTTCAGTATTTAAGAGTGCCGTCGCACTCAAGCTATCGGTGAGTTGATTGGCAAGCAGCGTCTCTGAGCCAATCACTAATAAGGTCCATACGACAACGGCAGTTAACAGCGCAGATGCCGCCTTATCGACATGGAGGTTGTATTCTAAAGCAATGGCGATATAACCCAGTACAAAAAATAGCGCCATCAATGAATAAATCATCTAATATCCTTAGTGCAAGCACAGGTTGATAACATTCTTTTCAAACGCTACATTGTAGGTCATTTACAATTGTTATAACAGTTAGTAAGGTGACTGTAAGATTCAGCCTTAATAAGTGTTAAGATTTTTTATCGGCACGCAGTGTTTGCATTGCGGCAGTTTGTATCACTTGCCATTCCTCAAAGCTATCTTTTTCAGTAGATAAGGTGCTATCTGCCTTGGGCTGCATACTATCTGCTACCAATACAAATAAGGCGGCAATGTTTTGTTTTTCGGCTATTGCGATGGCTTGTTCATAAGGCATGGCGGTTAATGCCGTTGCCCATGCATCAGCCAGTGCGACAGAGTCTGCCGCCACCGTCACTGAAGGCGCACCGCCCACAATAGGCTCGCCAGTTGTGGGGTTGATAGTATGACTGTAACGCTTCTCATTAAAAGTAACGGAATTACGATAGTTGCCAGAGGTTGCCAGATACATTTTATTGGCGGTATGAATGGGCTGCCGAATGGCGGCGATGGTTTGACGCTCGGTGACCGTGCTGTCCTCAATCGGTGCATCAATGGCAATTTGCCACGGCTGCTGCTGATTATTGACCCCAGAGGAGGCAATTTCTCCGCCAATCTCGACCATATAATTGCGAATCTGATAATTGTCGCGCAGCACATCAGCGATGACATCGACACCGTAGCCTTTAGCCACTGCTGAAAAATCCAGTCCGACGCCCTCGACGGTTTTATAAAGGCTATTGTCTTGTTGAATCACGCTCCCAAAGTTGACTAAGGCTTTTGCTTGGGCAATCTCTAGCGCGCTTGGCGGACGTTGCAGGCGCTCAACCGTCATGGTACTGCCAAATCCCCACAGCTCAATTAATGGCATCACCGTTGGGTCAAATGCGCCATTGGACTGCTCATATACCTGCCGTGAGATAGCGAGTACCTGACTAAAATCAGCATCAATCATTATCGGCGTATCGATGGATAATCGATTAAATTTAGAAATAGTGGAATCGTCTTGATAAGTGGACATACTGTCATTGATATCTTGCAAACGCGCTTCAATAGCGGCTTGAATGGCGGTCTCATCCGCCTCTTTTGGCAACTGATAGCTGATATGGTAGCTGGTGCCCATCGTCTCGCCGCTCAGATAACTATAATCGGGTGGTTGCTGGCAGGCAGACAAGCCTACAATGGCGACCGTAGCGCCTACTAGCATGGTCATATGATAAAAGCGGGTTGCAATACTATTCTGTATCAGACTCATAAGTTTCTACTCACAAAAAGAGAATAAAAAAAGAGCGCCATGGTTGACGCTCTTCTTATCAATAGAGGGTATTAATACTCAAATAATTAACAGTAATCTTTTTTCTGATCAGCGGTTTTAACCACCAAAGTCATCAAGCAAGATGTTCTCATCCTCGACACCCATGCTGTGCAGCATATCAATGACTGCCGCATTCATCATCGGTGGCCCACACATATAGTATTCACAATCTTCTGGGTTAGGATGATTTTGTAGATATTCTTCCAATAAGACGTTATGAATAAAGCCGGTATAACCCGTCCAATTGTCTTCAGGCTGTGGATCAGATAACGCCACATGCCACTGGAAATTAGAAAACTCTGCTGCCAGTTGGTCATAATCTTCAACGTAGAACATCTCACGTACCGAACGTGCGCCATACCAAAAGCTAATCTTACGGTCGGTATTTAAGCGTTTGAGCTGATCGAAGATATGTGAGCGCATCGGTGCCATACCCGCACCACCACCGATAAAAATCATTTCAGCGTCAGTCTTTTTGGCAAAGAACTCCCCATAAGGACCAGACACGGTCACTTTATCACCCGGTACCAGACTAAATACCCAAGACGACATTTTACCCGGTGGAATACTGTCAGGACCCCGTGGTGGTGGACTAGCGATACGAATGTTAAACTTAATCAAGCCACGCTCTTCAGGATAGTTCGCCATCGAATAAGCACGGATAACCGGCTCATCTACTTTGGAGACATATTTAAAGATACCAAATTTGTCCCAGTCTTCGCGGTATTCTTCATCAATCACAAAGTCTTTATAATGCACTTCATGCGGCGGCGCTTCTAACTGTACATAACCACCCGCACGGAAATTGACTTCCTCGCCTTCTGGAATTTTAAGCACCAATTCTTTAATAAAGGTGGCAACGTTATCGTTCGAGACAACTTCACATTCCCATTTCTGTACATCAAAAAACTCAGGGTCAATCTCGATTTTCATGTCTTGCTTTACCGCAACCTGACAGGCAAGAC
>DAIPIF010000023.1:0-15975 GCA_036770925.1 Psychrobacter sp. | reverse complement strand
CCTTGCGTGCTGGGCAATAATATCTGCTGCTGAATAATAATCTGCCCTGCTGGGCGACTGCCCAAAGAACGCGAGTAAGTGGGATAACTATTTGCCTGATAGGTTTGCATCAATGAATATAGGGTACTGGTGCTGATACTCGCGGCACTGCCTGATAAGGTTTGTACTTGATAGTGGCTATTATTTTGCTGCTGGTTAGTGCTTTGACTGATAACGCCTGTGCCCTGAATACCTTGATTAGTAATAATCACTCGACCTTGCTGAATATACCCTTGCGTACTGCTGTTATTGCCGACCCGCACCGCCACGCTTAATGCTTGCGGCTGTCCATCAATTTGTTTGAGTAATTGCTGCACTGCTGCATAATTAGCCGTGGTGGTTTGCAGTACCAGTTTGTCCTGATAGGTTGAAACGCTGCCCCCATCGCGGCTATTACTCAGCTGCTGACGCACGGCGGGCAATAGCGCGTCGCCGCCATAAGTGTGAATCACGTAGGTTTGGTAGGTGGCGGCTTGGGCAGCAAAAGGCATTATCAAAACACTGAGCAGCAACCATAAAGGCAAACGGACAATAGCCAGTATTGGGCTTTTTTGGGTTATCAAGTCAGCACGGTTATTGCCCATCGTTCGCTCCTCTTGCTTTTTTATCTCACTATATCAGTGATAACACCTTACTCATTTAACCCTAATACATCCTGCATATTATACTGACCTCTACCTTGCTCGGTTATCCAAGTCGCGGCACGTACCGCTCCTGCGGCAAAAGTCATGCGCGCGCGCGCTCTGTGGGTAATCTCAACCACTTCACCATCCGCGATAAACATCACCGTATGGTCACCGATAATCTCGCCACCACGTACCGCGTGGATACCAATAGTACCTGTTTCACGAGCGCCCGTTTGTCCTTCGCGCCCATAAATAGCCACTTCTTTTAAATCTTGTCCACGCGCTTTGGCAACCGCCTCTGCCATCATATAAGCGGTGCCTGATGGCGCGTCTATTTTATGCTTATGGTGCGCCTCAATGATTTCGACATCGGCATCATTGCCAAAGGCTTTTGCCGCCATGCCTAGTAGCTTCAGAGATAAATTGACCCCAGTGGAGTAATTACCGGCATAAACAATGGCAATATGCTTGCTGGCGTCACTCAAAACCTGCTCTTGCTCGGGGCTAAAGCCTGTGGTACCGATGACCATAGCGACATTATGCTCGGCACAAATCTGCATATTTTGTTCGGTGGCATCAGGCAAGCTAAAGTCGATAAGGACGTCTATCTCATCAATAACGGCGCGCAAATCATCAACCACTGGCACATTTAGACGCCCAATGGCAGCAAGCTCGCCGGCATCAGTACCGACCAGACTTGAGCCTTGGCGCTCAATCGCCGCACTCAAGGTGGTTTTTGGATTGTCTTGCACCGCTTCAATCAGCATCCGCCCCATGCGTCCACCGGCACCGATGACGCCTATTTTTATGGGATGTGCGTCGGCTTTATGACTCATATTATTATCCTAAAAATGATTGAGAATTAATTTTATCTAGGGCTAATATCATAGCATGAATTATTTTTACCGCTGTCCATAAACCGATAATAAAAAGGCTCAATAGTTTCACGTGAAACTACTGAGCCTAAAAGATACTCTTAATGACGCTCTTTAATTAATAACTAATCAAAAAACTCACCCAGCTTTTTGAAGAAAGATTTTTTGTGTGGGGATTGCTTATGATTGCTATCACCATCTAAAGTATCTTGGAATTGACGCAACAAGTCTTTTTGTTCACGGGTGAGATTGACGGGGGTCTCAATGACCACGCGGCAAATCAAATCGCCTCTCATGCTGGTGCGCACGGGGGTGACGCCTTTGCCACGTACACGCAGCAGCTTGCCGCTTTGGGTGCCCTCGCTTATTTTGATATTGACTTTGCCATCTAAAGTGGGGATTTCGACATCTTTACCAAGCGCGGCATCAGTGATGCTAACCGGCACATCCATGTATAAATCAGCCCCTTGACGAGCAAAGATTTCATGCGGTTTGACGCGTACTTCGACATATAAGTCGCCGTTTTGGACGCCCGCACCGCCCGCCTCGCCTTCACCGGCAAGGCGTACGCGGTCGCCATCATCAACGCCAGCTGGGATGGACACCTCTAAGTTACGTGATTTATTTTTAACGCCGTTACCATGACAATCTGAGCAAGGGTTTTTAATTTGCTTACCATTGCCACCACAATGCGGACAGGTTTGCTGCACTGCAAAAAAGCCTTGCTGCATTCGGACTTGACCTTGACCTTGACAGGTCTGACAGGTCACGATGTCTGAGGCGTTTTTGGTGCCTTTACCATCACAAGTGTCACAAGGCGCAGGGGCACTAAAGGCAATCGGTTTTTTGCAGCCGCGTACCGCTTCCTCTAAAGTCAGCTCAACCACGTAACGCAAGTCAGAGCCGCGGCGTGCCCGTTGACCACCACCGCCGCCGCTGCGCGATTGCCCAAAGAAATCGCCAAAGATATCTTGGAAATTCCCCGCATTAAAGCCGCCAAAACCACCGAAGCCACCACCGCCGCCGCCCATCCCATTTTCGAAGGCAGCATGACCCATACGGTCATAGGCTGAGCGCTTTTCTTCATTGCTCAGCACTTCATACGCCATCGAGGCTTCTTTGAATTTATCGTCAGAATCAGGATCGTCAGAGTTGCGGTCGGGATGATATTTCATCGCCAATTTACGGTAGGCTTGTTTAATCTCTTTGCTATCAGCGGTTTTGCTGACCCCTAATATCTCATAAAAATCACGCTTACTCATGGATTCTCCTATCGTCATCACAGCGCCGCCACTCTATTATTATCCACTCCATTGCTTGCAATTGTTTCACATGAAACCTGTTAATGTATCAAACACAGGTTAAGAAACATGGCTCATAAGCCCTATAAACTTCTGAGACGCGTCTATGCAGCATAGAGTTGATGAAACCTATTCGCCAAATTACCAGTCGTCAGCGCTAAAGGTATCTATAAGAGGGCGGGAATCTGTTTAACCACATCAATTAATAAAAGTTTGCGCTATTAATGGAGATAGTGCGCTGATATATCAAGCTATCTGACTAGCAAATTTATAGTTGAGCAAATAGTCATCAGTATGATGCGCAAAAAGTTAGCAAAATGAGTCAGCTTTTGTCACATTTTTATACCGATAATGGCGCAAGGCATGCTAGTATTTATCGCCACATTCACTCTATTAAAACGCGTTGAACTGTTATGAAAAAACTATCCGCAGTTGTTATCTTACTGCTTCTCCTTGCCATAGCGATATATGGCGGCTCGCCTTATTATAGTGCCTATCAGCTCAAAACGGCTTATGATGCCAAAGACGGTGCGACTATCGCCGCCGCTATCGACTATGAGCAAGTGCGCCCGAGCATGCAGCAGCAATTAACCGGCAAGTTTGCCCACACGCTCACCCAATATCCGCTAGTGGCGGAGCTTGGCGGTGCGCCGTTGACGCAAGCGGCAAATGAGTTCATCACCCAAGCGGTCGATGGCGCAATAACGCCTGAAAACATCGAGCGCCTGATTAATACTCAAGGGCAAGCCAATAGCGCCACCAAAGAGCTGGCAGCGGCATGGGCAATTGCGAGTAATCAGGTGGATTTGCGCGGACTGATTCAAGATATGATTGTGCAGCGCGGCGATGTCAATGCGGTGGTCAAAAACCAAATTCAGCACATGATGAATAAGCAAGCTGATGAGCTGGAGCAGCAAGTGGCGCAAGGAAAAGACAGCGCCAAACCTACTCTAAACTACTGCGGCATCAACTGCGTTACCCTTAGCGGACACGTTAAAGGTTATCCCATCACCGTAGAGATGCAGCGGGTCGGTTTTACCACATGGCAAATCGTTGATATTGTGTTGCCTTAAAGGTACGCTCTACTGCACGCCCAAAAATTCTAAAAACTCAGGACTCTCAAAACTGGCTTGAAACAACACCCCATCATCACGATAAATCGCGGGCGTGGCAATCACAGCAAGTCCCGCCGCTTTTTCGCGGTTGGGGGTCACATCATCTGCAGTGCAATTGGCAGGCGCGGGGGTCATCTGAGCTTTTAGCATCGCATTATCTAGCGCGGTACGGCGGCTACTGGCATCCGCTTGGCACCAAATCCCGCGCATTTGCTCAGGCGATGCCTCATAAATCGGATAGCCGATGGTTTTTACCGTGACGCCTTTTTTATTTAGGCTCTCTATCTGCTGATGCAATTTGCGGCAAAAGGGGCAATTGACGTCCGTCGCCACATAAATAACCGCGCGCTCGCTGCTGGTTGCAGGGTAGGTAATCAGCTGCGACTCATCCAACTCTGCAAATACCGACTGGTTTTTACGCGCTTCAAAATCAATATCTAACCCTGTAAACTGCCCATTTTCAATCACCGATATCTCGCCATCAGTCACATATTGCGCATCATCTGATATCAAAAACGGCATGCCCTCAAGCGTTGCGCCCCAAATCACCCCCGGTATGGCGGTATAAAAAAACGGCGTTTTGGCAGTCATATTTTTAAGCGCGCCCATATTTGCCAGCAGCGCTGACTTCACCGCGGCACTCACTGGCTGCCCGACTTGGGCGCTGCTGCTGCGCACAGGCGTTTTGGTCACCACGCGTTTGCTCGGATTGGCTTGCAATTTACCTTGAATGACGTATTTACCATCGGCACTCATATGCAGTGGCGGCTGCTCTACCAAATTGACTTGATACATATTAGGAAAGTTGGAGGGCACAATGTCGGTAATTTGGGTCTTAATACCGGCTTGGCTTAATATTTGGCGTAAGCGTTTATCAATGGCACTCGTCACGTTGCCCGTGGCGGTCTTTTGCGTGCTTTGAGTGCTTTGAGTGCTTTGAGTATTTTGGCTGCTATGGATGGTTTGAGTGCTGCTAGCACTGGCTTGCTCAGGGGCGTTTGGCTGGGCACAAGCACTGGTGGCGAATACAAGGGCGCCAAGAATAGTGGTGGTTTTAAATATAGGTGCCGTAAATATAGGTGCGGTAAATACAGCGCCAACATTGAATAAAGGTCGTTTCACAAGAGTCGTCCTATTTGGTTTTAAGAAGAAATTTTAGATAGTATCTGACTGCCAAAACATTTAGCAACAGCCAGACACTATATAAAAAAATAGATTAAAACAAAAGACAGACTGTAGCACATTGCTCGCGATTGATAAGCCCTTGCCGGCTAATTTTGCAAAAGGGCTACTGGGCTTTAAGAGAGCCGCAATAAAGCTTTAAAACTTTGCCACTTCCTCACTGGTCAAAAAGCGACTGTCGCCTTTATCCAGTCCTTCTAAAGTGATATGACCGATACTGGCGCGGTGCAGCTCAACCACTTTATTACCAAAGTAACCCATCATGCGCTTGACCTGATGGTATTTGCCTTGCTCTAGGGTCAGACGGGCATGCGTCTCATCGATAAATTCAAGGACGGCAGGCTTGGTTTCTTCATAATCACCGTCGAGTAAAATACCTTCACTGACTTCTTTTACCGCATTGGCTTGGGCAGCGGCGTCCATCGGGTCAGCTAAGGTCAGCTCGTAGATTTTGGCATGAGCATGCTTAGGACTGGTGACGCGGTGTAGCCATTTGCCATCATCACTAATCAGCAATGCACCCGTGGTATCGACATCCAAACGCCCCGCAATACGTAAGCTATCGAGCTCAGGCACAGCGATTAGTTCGGTGACGATGGGATACTCTTTGACTTTGAGGGTACACTCAAAGCCTTCGGGCTTATGCAATAAGATATAACGGCTGCCTGCGGCAACAGATAGCGGCTCGCCTGCCCACATCACCTCATCATTGACGATATCGACATGCAAACCGGGGTCTTTGATAACCATCTCATTAACGGTAACTTCGCCGGCATGGAGGATTTTTTTGGATTCTTTACGTGATAGTTCGGTGGCTTTACTAATAAATTTATCTAAACGCATAATAGGGGTTACCTTTGATATCATAGGGTGTGTTGGAGTGCTGCAAGTTTAGCATATCCCGTCTAAAGCGAGGCGTCTCATCAAAATAATATGAGTCATCAAGACACTATAAGCCATCAATATGAGTGCTGCACATGAGTTATCAAACCCTGCAACAATCTGTCACTGCCCGACTGGAGATTAAAAAATCGGAATTTATCGCTTATGCCTATCCCGTGACCTCGCGGGAACAAGCGATGTTTCATGTGGAACATCTGCGCGCGCAATATGCCGATGCCCGTCATCATTGCTGGGCGTATATCATCGGGGACCCTGATAATACCACCAGTGCTGGCTTCGATGATGATGGCGAACCAAATGGCACCGCAGGACGCCCGATACTCAATGTACTGCAACATAAGTCTATCGGCAATATAATTATCATCGTGGTACGTTATTTTGGTGGGATTAAATTGGGCGCAGGTGGGCTGACGCGCGCTTATGCCGGCTCAGCGCAAGCGGCAGTTGATAAGATGACATTGCAGCCCTTTGTGCCGATGGCGCAAGTAGAGATACTCACAGGCTTTGCAACCGAAGCGCAGTGCCGTTATGTGGTGGAGGATTTACACGGTCAGATTGATAAGGTGACTTATAGTCAGCACGTGAGCTTGAGCATTACCCTCGCTGAGCGCGATATTGCAACGTTAAAAGAGCGTTTGGCAATGGATGGGCGGGTGCTTGAGCATTAACTTCATCAGTCATCTTCTGTTCACTAAGCTGTTCACTGAGCCGTTCACCGAAAGCTATTGGTACTCTTCTTATTGCCTAGTATCATAGCTTATCAGTATGCCCTAATTATTAATTTTACAGCCCTTTAAAAATTATATTTATAGTTTCACGTGAAACCGAAACTATCTATCCCGTTTACTGCTCCTTTATAACTCCTTTTAATAAGACTGATTTATGTCAAACCCAAACACTGCCAAACCTTTTTCGCCTGCGCCTTTTAAGCCGCCCTTTTGGCTCACCAATCCCCATTTGCAAAGTATCTTGCCGAAGTTTTTTGCGCCCAAAAGCCCCACTTATCGACGCGTCATCCGAAAAGACTCACTGGATGAGACGGATATTGCCTATGATTTTTATGATGCGTATCCTGTCAATGCCGCAGCTGATAACGCCCACGAAACGGGTGAGCAAACGCCATTAATCGTGCTGTTTCATGGCATGGAGGGCAGTAGCGATAGCCATTATGCGCGCGCGTTGGCTTATGAGATGCACGCGCAAGGCTGGCATTTTGTGGTGGCGCACTTTCGCAGTTGTGGCGGTATTCCGGCAAATGGACGGGTGTTTTATAATGCCGGTGACACCGGTGAGCTGCACCATATGCTACAAAACTTAGCTAAAAAATACGCTCATATTTATGCGGTGGGCGTCTCGCTTGGTGGCAATGCTTTGGCAAAGTATATGGGCGAATATGGCGATGCGGCGTTATGTCAAGGCGCGGTGGTCATCTCTGCGCCTGTCGATATGTCATCAGCGGCGCTGAGCATGCACAGCTTTTTGAGTCATCGCATTTATACGCCGTATTTGCTCAATCCTATTATCAAAAAAGCACTGGCAAATGACATTAGCCGCGAGGAGATTGCCTCGATTAAAGCGGTGAAACGTATCAGCGATTTTGATAACATCTTCACCGCGCCGCGTCACGGTTATCGCTCCAATAACGACTATTATCGCCGCTCCTCCGCCCTGCCGTACTTACTCGATGTGACCTATCCGCTGCTATTAATCAGCGCCAAAGATGACCCGTTTATCGGCTTTACCGCCACCCCAAATGACGTCTCCGACAGCGTCACCATTTTGGAGACCGATCACGGCGGACACATTGGTTATCTGCGTTATCGTACCGATAAAGCTCAAGCAGACACGAGCCAGTCGCCTGACAAACCCTCGAAAGCTCAAAAATTCGATATTAATTGGGTACCCGAAACGGTCAGCGCTTACTTTCAATCGATTGGTGTGCCGACTAATAAGCACTAATTTCATACACGATTTTCTAAACTTTTGAGAACGCCTTATGTATCCCTTTTTTCGTTATACCAAAACCATTGTACACGCCGCTATCAGCAAGCAAAAAGGTAAAAGTCTAGACCTTGATGATACCAGTGAGATTGAGATTCGCTGTAGCCTAACCGATATAGATAATTTCCTTGAGATGAATAATGGTCGCGTTTTGACCTTATTTGACTTGGGTCGCACCGATTTTGCCATTCGTACCGGACTTGGCACACAGCTGCTCAAACAGCGCTGGGGCTTAGTGGTGGCAGGTAGCACTATTCAATATCGTAAACGTATTCGCGCTTTTGATAAAGTGACCATCAAAACTCATATCGCTGCCATCGATGCGCGCTGGATATATGTAGAACAGTCGATGTGGGTCAAAGGTAAACCCTGCTCCTCAGCGCTGCTACGTACTGGCGTCACCCAAGGCGGCAAAGTGCTGGCGACGGCGCAAGTGTTGGCATCTTTGAATAAAACAGGCTGGCAGCTACCACCGACAGGCTATGTGGCAGAATGGATTGAGAGCGATGATGACCGTCCGTGGCCGCCTAAGCATTAGGACTTAATGCCTCATATTTATGAGCTCATTACCTGCTGATAACTTTAATACTACCAACACATAACAAGTCACTATACAAATAAATATATTGTATGCTAGAGTAGTGGTAGAGCAGCTATAAGATAAAAATACTTTAATAAAAATAACATCATCAGGAGACTATTATGGTTAACACAACCGATTACGTCGGCACGCTATTTGATGACCGCAGCAATCCCAATAAGATTACCGTTGCCCTCACGATGGCATTTAAAGCGGTAGAAAAAGGACATTCTGCCTCAGTAATATTAATGGTAGATGCGGTACATTTGGCAGTTAAAGATGCGCTCAAAGGCATCGATATTGGTGCACCGTTTGAGCCTGCGTCTAAACTGCTAGAAGCCTTTTTGGAAAAAGGCGGACACGTTTTGGTCTGCGGTGCTTGCATGATACACAATAAGGTCGATGAGTCCGCAGTGGATACGCGTTTTGAGACTATCAGCGCTGATGATGTGGTCGAGCTGCTGATGAATGCGAAGGGTTCGTTGCAGTTGACTTAATAAGTTAAAAAGCGTTCTCAACGTAGCCGATACAGCAAATAACGACTTATAAATTAGCTTTAAACAAGAAACATCAGGTCAACTGGTGTTTCTTTTTTTTATTAAAACCGTTGTTGATATCGACAGTTTACGGTGCCGATACTAGCTGCCGAAATTTTTTATAATCGTTTGCCGTTTCTTTCACCGCCTCTATCATCGGCACATGACCGACATCAGGCATCATAATCACTTGCGCGTGCGGCATCAGCTCAGACATCAGTTTGGCAGTGTCAGGTTTGATGATATGGTCTTTTTCTCCCCAAATGACCAAGGTTGGGATATTATTTTCAGTGATAATTTTGCTGCGCTCCTCGACATTGTCTTCGACGATTTGCTCAAGGATATTTTTATGCAGCTCACGATTGGCGATACTGTCTTGAGCAAATACCGCTTGCACACTTTTGGGAATGTAGGGCGGATGAAACATCACCCGTTTATACAGCTCAAAATACTGCTTGGTATCATCTATCACCAATGGATTGTCATCAGGGGTGGCATCTTGATATTCCTCAAACAGCCCTGCTGACCAAAACCCCGCGCTATCGAGCAACCACAAGCTTTTGACGCTATCAGGATACATGGCCGCATAGGCGACACTGATAGCGCCGCCCATCGAGTTGCCGCCGATATGAATAGCGGACGCCACACCTTTGGCTTGTAACAGCTCATGCAAACGTTGGGCTTGGGCGTCGCTTCGATAATCGGCGCGCAGCGGTTTACTCGAATCGCCAAAGCCGACGAGGTCGGGAATAATCAGATGGTAGCCCTCTAACTGCCGCGCGATACGGGTAAAGTTGTCCTTATTACCACCAAAACCATGAATCAGTAATAACGGCTCGCCTGTTATATTGCCGTTTTCGGCATAGACCATCTGGTCACCCGAGGCTAAGGTGAAGGATTTAATCTGCAAATCAGACTTATTACGCTCGTACTGAACCAGCTTTTGGGTGGTGGCAACGGCGATATTATTGGGCGCGGTGGTGCAACCGACGGCAGATACCGCCAATAATGCGCCAAGGGTGATTTGCTTCAAAGTCATCAGATATTCCTATTTATAACGGGCAACATGTGTTAAATAGCATAATCATAGCACAAGCGCATTTTAAGCGAATGCTGAGCACAATGCAGACCCGAATGCTGATGGAGAGCGGTGATTGCGTTATCATGGATTTTCAAGGGTAATTTTAACTTGTATCCTAAATCAACTTGCATACATGATATAAAAAAACATTACCAGTCTCCTCAAGATGGCGCGCGTGTTGTCATTTATAATACGATTTTTATTCTATTTATTCTCATTCTAGCCCGTTCAAGGGAACGCTCTAGGATGCTTTATTGACGCCTCACGACAGCCAACTTGGATGGCAAAAAAGGATACCCATTGAGCAATACTCATATTCCCGCTAATAAAGGGCGTGATCTGACCCAAGGGTCGATTGCCAAAACCATGTTGCTATTTGCCCTGCCAACGCTTGGTTCATCGGCGTTGCAGTCGTTGAATGGCTCGATTAATGCCGTCTGGGTCGGTCGGTTTTTAGGGGAGGAGGCGCTGGCAGCAACCGCAAACGGTAACATTTTGATGTTTATTATGATCTCCTTTGTTTTCGGTTTCGGTATGGCGGCGACTATTTTAATCGGTCAGGCGATGGGCAGTCGTGACACTGCGACGGTCAAAAAAACCATGGGTACGGCGCTCGGTAGCATTATTCCGATCAGTATCGTGGTATCGGCAGTCGGGTGGCTATTTGCGCCCTTGCTTCTTGATATGCTAGGGACGCCGCCGAGTGCACTAGATCTCGCGCTAACTTATCTGCGGATGATTTTTGTGGCGATGCCGGTGACTTTAACCTTTACACTGATTATGATGGCACTACGCGGCACCGGCGATTCTACGACACCGCTTTGGTTTATTATTATGTCAGTGGTTATTGATATGATTTTGACGCCAACGATGATTTTGGGACTAGGTCCTTTTCCAGAATGGGGTATATTTGGCTCGGCATTTGCAACCGCGGTCGCCAACGCCTTGGCGCTTATCGGCATGGTGGTCACGATGTATCTGCGCGGCTCTGTGCTCGCACTGAATATCCCTGAGCTGCGCTTTTTGCGTGCCGATATCGGTATCCTAAAATCGATGTTTGCCAAGGGGCTGCCGATGGGACTACAGATGATTGTCATCTCCTCAGCGGCGCTCACGATGCTGTCGCTGATTAACCGTGAAGGGGTACAAACCACCGCCGCCTATAGCGCAACCCAGCAGCTTTGGACGTATGTGCAAATGCCAGCCATGGCGCTAAGTGCAGCAGCTAGTGCGATGGTCGCCCAAAATATCGGTGCCAATCAATGGAGCCGCGTGGCAGGTATTACCCGTTGGGGGCTTATTTTTAACTTGATATTGACAGGGATTGTGATTGGGCTATTAAGCATTTTTGATGCAAGCATCTTGGGGCTTTTTCTAGGCAGTGACAGTCAAGCGCTACCGATTGGGCGGCATATTCAGTTAATGGCGACCTGGGGTTTTATCTTTTTTGGGGTAGCGCAGGTATTTTTTGGTACCATGCGCGCCAACGGTTATGTGATTTGGCCATTAATCGTCATGATTATCTCCATGTATCCGGTGCGGCTCGGCTTTGCTTTTGGGCTGTATCCGCTGCTAGGAACCGATGCGCTGTGGCTATCGTTTCCAGCCGGTATGGTTGCCACCGCTGTGATGGGTGCAGGATTATATCTGCATGGTGGCTGGCGCAAGGGCAAACATTTATCTAAAGAGGAAGCCGCGCAAAGGTCTGAAGAATTTCGCGCGCATACCAGCACCAGTGCATCGTTTCGTGACATGATACCGACCACAGTGTGGAAACTGTCGCCTTTACGCCGTATCACAAGGTTACGGCGGCGACTGCAGAGACGACTGCAAAGACACCGTATGATACGAAAAAACAAACGCTATCATCAGCGCCACTAAGCAGTAGCCCTGCTTTATGTCAGTAGCGCACTACTTTACTATTTGACGTCTACCAACACCTTTAAACCGCGCTTTTATCCTGTAGGACAACCAAATATTATGGCAAAATTCCCAACCGTCAAAATACGCACACGCCGCAAATACTATCGGCTGATTTTCACCGGTCTGATGGCGCTGATGATGTCGCTTATTATCAGCACGGCACTCATTTTGGTCAAAGTAGGCTTCATTGAGGGCTTTTTTACAGAATTGATGCACTCGTGGGGACTGGCATTTATGTTTGCCTGGCCAAGCGCTTATATTTGCGCCTATTTAATCCAAGAGCATGTGTTAAGTCGTATCGAGTTTTATTAGAGGTGCTGACATATCTTAATATTTCTATCGTCTAAAAACCGCTAAGATAAGCGCTTGTCTGTCTTTATATAGAGAAGGCTATGAGCCCATCGCAGCGTACTATTGAGCAGCTACTGCAGCAAGATATTCTCCCTCTTAACCATGCCGAGGCGGCAGCGACGCATCTACAAGTCTATCCTGATAAACGCACGTGGCTAGACTTTTTTGATAAAGCGCTGCTGATTATTGGCACGGTGGCACTGGTCTTATCGCTGGTGTTCTTTATCGCCTATAACTGGCAAAACATGGGCAAGCTAGGTAAATTTGCCTTAGTGGAAGGGGCGTTGGTGATGACCATCGCGCTTTATGCGGCACTGTCTTTTAGGCAAAATAGGCAAAGTTTGCTGCTGATTCGTCAGCTATTATTACTTATCGCAAGCATTATAACCGGTAGCCTATTGGCGCTATTTGGGCAGGTTTATCAAACGGGCGCGGATACGTGGCAGCTTTTCTTTGGTTGGGCAATACTGATTACGCCGTGGGTGATGATTGCGCGTTTTCCTGCGCTGTGGCTGCTGTGGTTGGGGCTCATCAATGCTTGTCTGCTCCTTTATTTGGATGTCGCAAATCTACAATTTATCAACGACAGCCTACAAAGTGTGTTTCAAGTCGCCATCCTTGCGTTCTTTAATATGATTGCCCTTTATCGTTGGCTAATCAGTGTTGATAATAAAACCCTCCTACCTACTCCCCATCCGTTTCAGCGTATTACCCCTAAACCACCCACTACTCAAATAAATAATCGCCAACCCAAATCCAGTTTGCACTGGAGCACTTATATTGTCGGTGTATTAACGACGTTTTTTATGACTTATCTGGCGATTGTCCCCGTCTTTGAGAATGGCAATTTTGGGGCAACCTTTATCGCTATTAGCATATGGATAGGTTGGTGTGGCTTTATGCTTTGGCAATTTTATCAGCGCCGTGTTGATTTACTGATGCTGACTTATCTGTCCTTTTCTCTCATCATCGTGGTGATGTTTTGGGTCGGTAAATGGCTGTTAGATGACTTTGAAACGGCTGGATTTTTGCTATTAGCGCTGTTATTAATTGGCATGAGTTCATCGGCGGTACTGGGGCTACGTAAAGTGTCTCGTATCGACAACCAAGACTCTGCTCCTTATACCGTCAAGGGAGACAGTGATGAATAATGATATCAATAATATCAATGATAATAAGCCACCGCCTGAGATTTTACTCTTGCAGCAGCAAGGGCTCATCGATGCACAAAATATCAGTGATACGCTATTAAATAATGCCGCCACCACCGCGCGTAGCCCTTGGTTTATCAGCTTGTTTTTTGGCTTTAGTGGGATGTTAGCCAGTCTATTTTTTATCGGGTTTTTGACCTTATTATTAAATAGCACCGATTTACTCGATAGTACGCTAGCGGTATTTATTATTGGCGCTACATTGAGCGTTATTGGTGGATTGTTATTTTATAATACGCATAGTCACCACAGCCCTTTTTGGCATAGTTTAGCCTTTGCAATGACGCTTGCAGGGCAAGGCTATATTGCTTTTGCCCTACTGGCGAGTGAGATTGTAGAGCCACTCAATATACTGCTATTACTCCTTGTGCAACTGTTGATGACTGTTGTAATAGCCAATTTTATCTATCGTTTATTGAGTGCAACCTTAGCCTTGAGCTGCCTGCTTTACTTATTAATGGATTATCATTTATCCGAAGTAAGCTTAGGGTTATTGGCGCTAATAACGAGCGTCGCTCATCTGCAACGCTATACGCTCGCGGCATTTGTCCCGACCCAATGGCGCGGCAGTCTTTTTGACATTAGCAGTGCTATAGGCTATGCAAGCGCCTATGTATTGCTCAATATTTCCGTTTATTTTATCGCTACAGAATATGGCAATAGCTTTAATAATTATGGAGAAGCCTTTAGCTATAACTACTACCTAGCGCAGGGGCTACTGACCCTCGCCAGCCTTTATGCCGCTTACCTGATGCTTAAACGCTATCAGGTTAAATTACTATCCGCAGCGGGACTACTGATCAGCGCCGCGATTATCATCCTTGGCGTTATCTCCATTTATGTCTCAGGCTTACTAGCCACCAGTTTAATCATCATTATCGCCACTGCCAATAGCCAACGCGTGCTCTTAGGACTGGGCATTATCGCTTTAGTGGGCTATATCTTTTGGTATTATTATCAGCTTGATACCTCTTTATTGGTCAAATCTGCCTCCATGCTCGTCATCGGTATGGCGCTATTACTGCTGCGCTGGCTGCTTCTCAAAGGCTATTTTGCGAATATAAAAGCACGTGCTAACGACAATCAGGAGCGCCTGTCATGAACGATAAAGCTTTGACCAAACGCTTGATTGAAGTCGCAGCGAGTGCCCATTGGCGACAAAAACCGGCAGTTAGCATTATTATTGCCCTCCTTGGACTGGCGCTAGTATTGATGATAGTGACGATGAATATCATTAAATACGAGTCCCATTTAGCCACTGGCGATACCGTCTTATTAGCACTGGCGCCCGTTGATCCGCGCGGCTTTATGCAGGGCGATTATATGACCCTCAGCTATGCGCTAGAAAATGAGGTCTTTGCCGCCTTAAATATAGACCCCGGTAGCTATCCTACAAATGAACAAGGCTATGTCATCGTCACTGTAGATGACAATAATGTCGGACAATTCAGCCGTTTAGTCGATGCCATGCCTGACCCTTTAAGCGCAAATGAGCGGGCAATTTATTATCGCCTGCGCAGTGGCACACTCAAACTGGCGACCAATGCTTTTTTCTTTCAAGAAGGTCATGCTGAGGCTTTTGAAAATGCCGAATATGGCTTGTTTCGGGTCAATGATAAAGGCGCGCCGTTATTAACAAATATGGTCGATAAAAATTTTATAGTGATTCATCCTGAGGATAAAAATAAGCAAATGCCAAAGGCAGAATAATAAAGCCGCTTGAATAGTTACTATAAAACTTGCAAACTGACCTGACTCTAAAACATTTATATCCTCACTTAAATTAAGGAACATAGTATGCGCAGCGCAACTTATAACGAATTTGGCAGACCGACTGACGTGTTAAGCCTAGGCGATCGTCCTATCCCTGAGCCTAAAGCTAATGAGGTACGGGTCAAAACCGTCCTCGCCTCTATTCATAACCATGACCTGCTGACCATCCGCGGTAAATATGGCTTTAAACCTACAATGCCGGCAATCGGTGGTAGTGAAGCGGTCGGTATCATCGATGCGGTCGGTAGCGAGGTCAAAAATTTAACAGTCGGTCAACGTGTCGCCGCAGCTAGCGTGCAAGCCACTTGGGCGGAGTATTTCGTTGCACCTGAGCATATGATATTCCCTATTCCAGACAGCTTGGAGGATGAGATGGCAGCGCAATTAATCGCTATGCCGCTGAGTGCCTTAATGTTGCTTGAGTTCTTAGAAGTAGAGCGCGGTCAATGGATCATTCATAACGCCGCGAATGGCGCAG
>DAIPIF010000022.1:0-16042 GCA_036770925.1 Psychrobacter sp. | reverse complement strand
TAAGCAAAAAAGCCAATGTTAAGATAATCAATATACGGGTGGAAATACTACCAAATCGACCAACAAGCTTCATAAACACACCTAATATCTATGCGCTAACCATTATCGATAAATCAGTGAATGACTAAAGATAGGAGTGTGACGCCACCGCTATTTATAATGGGCTCAAGGATACGATGCCGTTATGACAATATGATGACAACTATATTAAAAAAGCCTCCAATTGCTTGGAAGCCTTTTTTCTGATGCTTATTTTAACTTTAACGTTAACTTTAATCTCAAGCTTAAAGCATCTGCCACAATCCTTCAGTGTGAATGCCGTCTTTATTAATAGTCGGATAATCACTAAAGCTTAATTGATAGCCTTCTTGTGTACTGGGGATGATTTGACACCGCGCGCCCAAAGGAAAGCTGAATTTTTGGCTGATATGCCCAAAGCTCATGCCATTATAAATAGGCAATCCGGTCAGCTTATGCAATTGGCGCACCACCGTTGCCACATCATAGCGCGCATCGTAGCCATCTGCGCCCGTACCGGTAATCGAGCCTAATACAATCGCTTGCTGACCCTTAAACACCTCTGCTAAGTACAAATCGTAAAGCATACGCTCAATACGATACGGCTGTTCGCCGACGTCTTCTAAAAACACAATGCCGCCATCAATACGCGGCAGATACGCGCTACCTGCCAGCGCCGATACTACGCTGAGATTACCACCCCAAATTGTACCCGTTAGGGTTTGCATCTCATCTTTGGCAAGAATAGTGGGCAGCTGGGTACTGGTTAAATGCGCACTATCAATCTCAAGCGTTAATGCTGGATGAGTCAAGGCGGCTACAAACTGGCGGCAACTCACCTTATCAGGTGCAGTTTTGCCAAACTCACTATGCAACATCGGTGCGGCTAGGGAACTCATCT
This sequence comes from Psychrobacter sp., assembly GCA_036770925.1. Lineage (GTDB taxonomy): Bacteria > Pseudomonadota > Gammaproteobacteria > Pseudomonadales > Moraxellaceae > Psychrobacter. The sequence goes on along the minus strand of DAIPIF010000022.1, from coordinate 15,123 downwards.
GACCTTTTGCCAATAGCGCACACTGAATGGCGGTGACATCACTGAAACCTGCCAATATCGTGCCACGCTCGGCCATAATGCGCCCCAGCGTCTGCCAGTCAATCAGTGGCAATAAACGCATCGCGCCATAACCACCGCGCACTCCCATTAATAACTGAGGCGCGGCAATCGCACCAGTGGCAATGTTTTGCAAGTCACTTGCCCGCTGGCTATCGGTACCTGCAAAGCGCAAATACTGCCGATGAGTAATGGCAGGATTATGAATCTTAAAGCCGGCACACGCCATACGCTGCAGCGCCAACTGATTACGTGCGCCATCACTGCCGACATTGGAGCTGGCAAAAAGCCGCGTCTCAATATGCGGATTGATACAGCGCGCAGGCACCGTATCCGCCGCTGATAATGAGCGCTCAGCGTTTGGGCTGATATTGGGCAAGTCATCTTTGGTCAGCTGTGTGCTCGCTGAATAGGGCTCACTATTAATATCAGCCAAATCATGAGCGCAGCTGTGCATAGCCAACCAGCCCGCCCCAGCCCCGACGCTTAATTGTCGTAAAAACTGCCGGCGCTCAGGCTGATGGCTGGCGTCTGTCTGCGGCGGAGTCACTGATTTTGAAGACATATTTGATAATACCTGTAGCGAAGCGTCAGCTATTTTATTTACTGCCTATCGTGACGCTTATGATAATATGATTTTAAGCGACTGATTTATCATGATAAGGAAAAACCATGACCACCCCTCAAACCAATCTTGACCATAAAGAGTTAGAAATGCTTGATAAAAATATTGAGCTGATTATTAATGAAAAGCAAACTATTCAAGAAAAGCTCAGCAAAAGCCCCAAGCTTGAGCGCTTTAGTCCTAATATTGCGCTATTCATCAGCTTGGCAAAGGACTATTATCAAGGTAATTACCGTAGCATCCCGTACAAAAGCATCTCAGCGGGGATTATTGGCCTACTTTATATCCTAAACCCTATTGATATTATCCCTGATTTTATCCCTGTGATTGGCTATATTGATGATGTATTGATACTGACATTTTGTTTAAAAATGGTTGAAAAGGACTTACAAAAATATCAAAAATGGCAGCAGACCCAAGCTGCCGCCTCGACCCATAAAAAACAGCCTAGCACTAGCTAAGCTGGATGATGATTACTGTATTGGCTTATACCAACCGCGGGCGTATCTAGTCGGGCACATCGTAGCGCGCTTTTTCTGGATTAAGCCCAAACGAGTAAACAAAGGTAGCAACCAGACTATTAATAATAATAAACGGCAAGTCAATGCTGACATGCCCCAGTATATAACGTCCTAGCAGCCACGAAACAATCAACATGATAATAAAAAACGCGCCTAAATAACCCAAAATAGCAGGATGCTTTAGGTTATAAGGCTGCTCGTCTGTCGTAGGCTGCTTATCCAAAATATAAGTCCGTATCGCCCAGCCCGCCGCATAAGAGAGCCCACCTAACACCACATAACTCAAAAAATTCATATCATTTAACTCTATTACCGTAGCGTGTATTTTTATTAAAACGATTGTTATTAAAACGGTTGTTATAGTAAACCTAGAGACTAGGGTTAGTGATGACTGCTATAGCTCGCTGATGGGTCGCGGTTTACCATCATTCACATTCTCGATAGTAATATTAGCATGCGGATTGGCTAAAATATCGGTGTTAATCTCATCGCACTCAACCTGATAAATGGTGTTAGCACCTTTATAGATATAAGACAGATATTCACTATCAAGCAGCGGATCCATCGTGGCATAAACAGGCTTGACGTGTGCTAGCACCATCATTCTATCAGGACGCGCAATCATAGCATCGACATTATCCGCATCAATGGAGAAAAACTTTGAAACTTGCGTTTTATCGAGCATCTCTAACGCCTCAGGCGTATCCCACACCCGATTGGCGCTGGCAGGCTCCTTCATCTGCATCACCCACGCGCCTGCCTGCTCACTGATTTTAATCTGTGCCGGCTCATCATGACTGACGGTGTAACAACCCGCAAACACCGAAAAATCAGCGGGCGTGTCTATCGATTCAGGGGCGGCAACGGTAGGATTATTATCCGCACAACCGACCAAAACCAAAGCACTGCTGACAGCGATAACACTCATCCATAAAGTGAGTTTTTTGCAAATAACGTTTGAGTATAAAAGCATGATAGTATTATCCTGCGTTAGGGCGCTAAAAGGGTGACTGGGTGAAAATAAAGAAACAACCGTGCTTCAGATAGAGACCGTTTGACGGTACGGCTTATTTTAACAGTAAACGGTGCCTCTTACTGTTTTGATATGTCGGTTTAGGGTTTTTATGGCTCATCATTACCCCTAATTGTGGCAGACTTGCTATAATCAAACCTAGCTTTTATATCATCAAATAACGGCTTATCCGCCCTTAATAGCGTATTTTTGGGCGTCATGAAATAGGTTAACAGTGCCATCATCCGTATTTACTTCATTTAAAAAACGAGCTTCTATGTCAGATCAGCAAACGTCAAACTCCAGCGCAAGAGATCCCATGGCTGCCAAAACAGATACCACCATTGCTTATACCGATGGCGCTTGCAAAGGTAATCCTGGTGCGGGCGGTTGGGGCGCCCACTTGATATTTAGTGATGGTCATACCCAAGATTTATATGGCGGGGCGGCAAACACGACAAATAACCGGATGGAGCTGATGGGCGCGATTAAAGCGCTACAATATAGCCCACTGGCGACGACGCTTGAGATTTGGACGGACTCCAGTTATGTACAAAAAGGCATTACCGAGTGGATTGAGGGTTGGCGGCGGCGCGGTTGGAAAAATGCCAGTAATAAACCGATTGCCAATCCAGATTTGTGGCAACAACTGGATGCCTTATGTCAAGGGCGCAGCGTTGAGTGGCATTGGGTAAAAGGTCATGCCGGACACCTTGGCAATGAAAAAGCCGATGAGCTGGCAAACCTTGGCGTAAGTGCCCACTATGAGCCTGAGTCGGTCTATCAAAGTGCGAATCCTCAGTCTAAAAAAAAAGCACCGATTGCGCGCCATAATCAGCTAGTATTGGCAGATGACGACTGGTTAAAACTTGACCCTTTAGGTTTAGATGAGGAGCGTTATGATACTCATGATGAAGATAGCGCACACGATACTTATCCTACCAATGACCATCATGAGCTCATAACAGCAATGAGCGCACACGATGCGGCGCCCACAGCCGCCGATGCAACGCTGAATTCTCCACTAAATACCCAGAACCTCCATAAGAATATGACAGAAAATATGACCATTGAAAGTAATACAGCGACTGAGGTGCCCCTATTTGACGGTGATACCAGTCGAGCAAATCCACATTTTCAGCCTTTATTGCCCAAGCCCATTGCTCATCCCAATCGCCAGTTGGTGATGGATACCGAAACCACAGGACTCGACCCCCTAAAAGGTGACCGTATCATCGAAGTCGGTATCGTCGAGATGATAAACCGTAAACTGACGGGTGAGAAGTTACACGTTTATATCAATCCAGAGCGCGGTATGGATGAGGTGGTTATCCGTATTCACGGTATCTCTGAGGCATTTTTGGCAGACAAACCGACCTTTGATAAAGTCGCCAAAGACTTGTATGATTTTATGGATGGGGCTGAGATTATCGCTCATAATGCCACCTTTGATATGAACTTTTTGAATATGGAGTTTGATAAAGTCGGTCTGACAGACTTTACACAGCGCGTGACCGTCACTGACTCACTGATACTGGCAAAGCAGCAATATCCGGGACAAAAAAACACCCTTGATGCCCTAGTCAGACGCTTAGATGTCGGTAAACAAGACCGTACTTTTCACGGCGCATTACTAGACTCTGAGATTTTAGCAGAAGTGTATCTTGCGATGACTGGCGGGCAAGTCGCCCTTGCCATTGAAGACGATGTACAAAGCGTAGGTGGGCAAACCTCGCACGCAGATTTTGCAACGCTTGCTACTTTATTATTGACATCAACCGAAGACCGTAGTGCCAATCAAGCGTGGTTTGAGGGCTTAGCTGAGCAATATCCAGAAATAAAAACCAATTTAGCATTATGGTAATTTACGTCTTTATGTGTCAATAACAACAGATATCGCTGTATTTATAGCCTATTATTTATCGTCATCAGCCCCTTTATGGAAGAATAACTATGAGCCCAAATGAAACAATGACCCTGACTGCGCCGACTTTGAGTGCCACTAACTTTAATCTGCCCTCATTACACTTATTACATGATGAGATTTTAGTGATTCTAAAAGACACCGAAAATCATCTGAGTGAGTTCAATGATAATCCTGAACAAGCGCCTTTATTATTAGATTCTATTGATGTATTGGCGCAGTTGGCTTGTATCTTTGAGCTGATTTCACTCAAAGGTGGGCAGTTATTAAGTTGTGCAATTAGCGATAGTTTACAAAAGCTATATGACAATGGTGATAATAATGATACGGCGCTGATTATGGATTTATCAGAAGCTATCATGACGTTAGATCGCTATATTGAGTTTGTATTATTGACTAAAAGCATTGAGCCGACATTGCTCTTGCCTATTATCAATAAGCTCAACGCCCATACGCAAAAAGAGGCGCTTGATGCTCATTACTTTGCGGCGTTTAATAGCAATAGTATTATTATTGCTAATCCTGAACAGAACTTTCAGGCGTTAAGTACCTTAAACTTAGACAGCGACTTGTTAATTACTGCCTATCGTAGTGGACTGAGTGTGGCGCTCACCCATCAAGAAGGGCGCTTGAGTGCCGATATGCAGCAAAAACTGACTGCTATGAGCACGGCTTGTGCCTTAATTGCAGGGCATAGCAATCGCCTGTTTTGGCAAGCTGCCCATGCGGCGGTGACGGATATCCAAGCGATTTTGCCGCTTACGCTGAGTCAAAAGCAGACGCTCATTTATGTCGAGCAGCAGTTCAATCACTATCTGCCTATTATGGATGTCCAATTTGCAAACTTGGTCAGCTTCGCCTGCCAGCGTGACCATGCGACCGCGCAAACGTTATGTGAACAATATAAAAACAACCGCTTAGATACCACACAATATGAGCAGATGAAACGCTTTTTATTTGGTCCTAATCGCGCGGTTACCAATACCGTCAACGACTTAATTCAAGGTCAAATTAACACCATTAAAGAAAAAGTGGATGATTATACTCGTGGCAGCTCGCTTAACCCTGCCAAGATGCAGGCAAGCCAGATAGCCGCCAGTTTAGTAGAGCTGAGCTCAACCCTTCGTATGCTTAAGCTAAGCACTGCCGCTGATGCGCTTAAAGTGGCAGCGGTTGCGGTTGAGGGTTGGCAAGCACCTGCCTCTGATGACTTTGATCATTTATTATTGGCATTGATGAGCGCCGAAAACGCTGTCATTACGATGGCAAAAATACATACTCCAGGCGCAGTCAAGCTACCCCTGAACAATCACAATATCTCCCTGCATCAGCTCGATACCGCTTATGATACCTTGATTCAAGAGAGCCGAACCGCTATTGCGAGTGCTGAGCAAGCACTGACCGATTATTTAGCCGATGCCAGTCGTGATATGCTCAATATCCAAAATATCCCTGAAATGATTCGCCAAGTTGCCGGTGCAGTACGCTTTTTGCAGCTGCCTATTTCAGGTAATATGCTGGGGCAACTGGCAAACCATCTACAGCAGCGCGTCCTCTCTGAGCATTCCATCAGTGATGAGACGCTTGCCTATGTCGCGGATGTGCTGATGTCGGTGGATTATCGCTTGGAGGGTTTTGAGAATAATCGCCCTATTAGCAAGCAGTCACTAGATATCGCACAGCAGAGCTTAAGTAAATTACTAGCCGCGTAGACCCCATGGATAATCCGTAATGAAGCGTGCTTTTATATTTGAGAATGATACGATACTCTGCCGCCAAACGCCTGAAGGGTGGCGACCGCTATCGGTTGTCCTATCAGTGGCTCATGGCGATGCCGTTAATGATAATATCACTCGTGATAATATCTCTCATGACGGTATAACCGCCATCGAGCAGCCGCGTTATCAGCTGGGTTATGTTGAGCTATTTGAGAGCTTAGCGCCCCAGCATTGGCAAACCAATAAGGCACACTCATCTAAAAGTGATGTAAGTAATGGCTTGGACACTGATGCCACAGCTATCGGTGCTATGAGCCATCACTATGCACAAAGCAATAATATGGCGCTGCCAGTGCTAAATGAGCATACGGCGTTTATGGCGTATCGGCAGCTGATAACCCACTTGCCAGCCGCCCTTGCCGCTCAAATCAGCCAAGCCTTGCAGCTATTACGTTGGCAAGCAGATACTCGGTTTTGTAGTCGTTGTAGTGCGCCTGTGACTACGGCTAACTTCGGCGAGCGCGCTATGGTTTGTGCTGTTTGCCAGTTGCGCCAATATCCCCGCGTACAGCCTTGTATTATCACCGCTATCACGCGCCCTAATCCACAAACAGGCGAGATGCAAATTTTACTGGCGCATCATCATCGCTATGGACAGCAAAACAGACCGCTGCAATATGGACTGATTGCCGGTTTTGTAGAAGTGGGTGAAAGCTTGGAGCATGCGGTGGTACGTGAAGTGGCTGAAGAGGTCGGCATTACCCTAACAGATATCCGCTATGTCAGCAGTCAGCCTTGGCCATTCCCATCGAACTTAATGCTTGGCTTTCGAGCGTGTCATGCCAGCGGCGATATTGTCATTCAACAAGAGGAGCTATCGCATGCGGAGTTTTTTGATATCTCCAACCTGCCCAAAATACCCTCAAAAGGCAGCATTGCTTATGAGCTAATTGCCCAAATTATGCAGGAACAAGGCAAGTCATTATCCTAACATATCCCTATATTAAGCTTAAAACCTCACTGCTAAAATAAAAACTGCCCAGTAACATCATGTTATCTGGCTAAATACTGGGTCATATCCTCTATCCCATGCAAAGTCATGGGATACATATGATTGTCCATTAACTGTTTAATCTCGCCAATCGTTTGGGTATATTGCCAATAGGTGGGGTTTTCAGGATTGAGCCAAGCGACTTTATCAAAATGCGCTAGCACGCGCTTCAGCCATACCACGCCTGCCTCTTTATTCATATACTCCACACTACCACCGACTGAAAATAGCTCATAAGGTGACATTGACGCATCCCCAACGAATATCACTCGATACTCACGCCCGTATTTATTCAGCAGCTCAAAGGTCGGCATCGGTGCGCTATGGCGACGATTATTATCCTTCCACACATAATCGTACAGACAGTTATGAAAATAATAAAACTCTAAGGTTTTAAATTCATTTTTTGCCGCAGCAAACAGCTGCTCTAACGCCTCGACATGCACATCCATACTGCCGCCCACATCGAACAACATCAGCACTTTGACCCGATTACGACGCTCCGCTTGCATCTGAATATCAAGTACCCCTTTTTTGGCGGTGCGTTTAATGGTCTCATTAATATCAAGCTCATCGGCGCTGCCTGTGCGGGCAAATTGGCGCAAATTACGTAACGCCATCTGAATTTGCCGCGTACCCAACTGCGTATCCTCATCCAGATTGCGATATTTGCGCTGCTCCCACACTTTGACCGCGCTGCGTTTACGCGACTCGCCGCCCACCCGTATGCCTTCAGGATGGTCACCATAAGCACCAAAAGGGGATGTGCCACCGGTTCCGACCCATTTACTGCCGCCTTGATGGCGCTCTTTTTGCTCTTTAAGGCGCGCCTCAAGCGCTTTCATCAGCGCCTCAAGTGAGCCGTATTTTTTGAGTAAGCGTCTTTGTTCCTCAGTAAGATTTTTGGGGTCGAGCTGTAAATCCAGCCATTCTTGGGGGATATCGGTCAGCTTTGCCATCAGCTCGTCGATATCTAAGCTATCGACGCCCTCAAAATAATCCGCCATCGCGCGATCAAATTTATCAAAATGACGCTCGTCTTTAATCATGCAAAGTTTAATCAGCCGATACAAATCTTCACGATTGGCAAAAGTTGTCAAGCTCGCATCCTCAGGATGCGGCTGCATCATCAACCCCTTATCAAGGGCGGCATTGAGATCAAGCAGCTCACGAGTGCTGACAGGAATGCCGTAAGTGCGCAGGGTATAAAATAGTTTGATAAACATAATATATAACCTTGATTTTACGCTTAACGGCGCATCATATTGGCAAAGCGCTGTAATAAATTGACATCGGCTTCGTTCTTTAAAAGCGCACCATATAGCGGTGGAATGGACTTCTCACCGCGCAGATTTTCCTCTAATTCCGCTTGTGCCATGTCATCTGCCAATAGCAAGGTTAACCAATCGACCAATTCTGAGGTTGAGGGCGGCTTTTTAAGTCCTTGAACGTTACGCAGTTTATAAAAAATATCCAGCGCATCATTGACCAATTTTTCTTGAATATCGGGGAAATGCACATCGATAATCTGGCGCATCGTATGCTCATCAGGGAAATCAATGTAATGAAAGAAACAACGACGCAAAAACGCATCAGGCAGCTCTTTTTCATTGTTTGAGGTGATAATCACCACCGGACGCTGCTCAGCGGTGATGGTCTCGCCCGTCTCATAGACATAAAACGACATCTTATCGAGCTCATGTAACAAGTCATTGGGGAACTCGATATCCGCTTTATCCACTTCATCAATCAATAAAACACTGCGCTCATTACTGGTGAATGCCTCCCAAAGCTTGCCCGGCTTGATATAGTTGCCAATCTCATAAACCTTGTCATCGCCCATTTGTGAGTCGCGCAGACGAGATACCGCGTCATACTCATACAAGCCTTGCTCCGCTTTGGTGGTCGATTTGATATGCCAGGTAATCAGCGGCATTCCCAAACTGGCGGCAACTTCTTCGGCAAGTAAGGTCTTACCGGTACCCGGCTCACCTTTGATTAACAGTGGCTTTTGCAGGGTCATTGCCGCATTCACCGCTAATTGCAAATCATCGGTGGCGATATAACTCTCGGTACCGGTAAAGCTTTTTTTGGTCTGGTTACTCATGTAAGCGTCTCTTATAATAGGATAGGTATTGATAATAAATAAAATACATTAGGATAGAGACTAGCACAGCCGCTCTCAATGCCCAAACACTCATGCGTTGGCAGTCTCAAAACGAGGCATCAAACACGAGGCATTAGCTGCTATGTATCAGCCATTGCCCCAAAATTACATTGACCGCCGCTTCTGTACGAAGCACTCTGCTGCCAATGGTGACCGCGTGGCAGCCTTGACTCGCAAATAGGTCAATCTCATAATCAATCCAGCCGCCCTCGCTACCGATACAAACGACACTGGGCAGACTATTTTTACTCACTTGACTCAAATGACTAACGCTATCTGCTAGCGGTAAGTCGCTATGTTGCTGTAAATACTGCGCCAATGAACGATTACTATAAGGGTGGGCGACGATAGCATGACCATCTGCAATGAGCGCTGCTAGCTCATCTTCGACAAAAGGCTTAAAGCGTTTTTGTAAAGTAATCGTCGGTGCTCGCGTATCGACGCCTTGTTGTAGCCCTTCTAATACAAACTCATCAAGGCGTGCCAGCATTGGACTTTGCCAATAGCTTTTTTGGGTACGGTAGCTATTTATCAGCACGATATCGCGCACGCCAAGCGCAGTCATATCCATAATCAAACGGCGCAATACTTTTGGGCGCGGTAATGCCAAAATGACGGTGACTTCTAATTTATCAGGTGGCGGCGTATTTAACTCTACGTTTATTAATTGGATATGATCAGGGTTCATACTTTGAATAACGGCTGTGCCTAAGTTGCCGCCGATTTGTCCAATTTTTAGGGTATCGCCTACTTTAGCATTCAATACGTGATGGATATGCTCCAGTTGTTTGGGCGCATTAATAATGGCAGTTCTCTGCGAGGAGGATAAATCGGCAAAATGCGGCATCGGCAATAAGAGACAATTCATACTGGCTCACTATAAATTTGATTATCCGCTGCATAACTGACATAGCGTTCAATTAGTGTCTCTATCATCGCTAATTGACGGGTCAATATATCTTGCTGCTCAGTGGTTAATTGCGCGCCTGCCTGTCCTGCACGCTGCGCAATTGATGGCTGACTAAGCCAAAATCGCAGCTGCTGATAGATTAAATCCGCCTCATCATTAGCGTGCACTTCCACTTTATTGGCGGTAGAAGCAGGCTGAGTCAGCGCTTGATAATGCACATTATGCGGCTGATATAACGCCCCCACTTCGGCTAATTTATCCACCACAGATTGGCAAGATTGAGTATATTGCCCCATAAGTATAGGCGTGGCGACACTGGCAGGCTCAACGGGATTATGCCCGCCGATAGCCACTAACGAGCCACCAACCAGTGCCACGTCAGCGGCGGCATACCACTGCATCAGCTCGCCCATCGTATCCGCCAAATACACTTGAGTGTGCGCGGCAATCGCCTCATCAAGGCTGCGCCGTGCCATCTGTAAACCTGACTCAGTTATCAATGCTGCGACTTCATCAAAGCGTTCAGGATGACGCGGCACGATAATTAATAAGCTGTCTTTTAAGGCAGGCGAAGCTAATAATTGCTGCTGCCATGATAAAGCAATGGCTTCTTCCTCACTATGGGTGCTGGCTGCCACCCAAATAGGACGGTGACTGCTCGTCAATAAAGCGTCTATTTTAGTATGGCTATTTTGAGTTGCAGCAGTGGCATTAACTGTTTGTGTATGGGCATTTTTTGGGGTATTAATCACCCATTTAAGCGAGCCTGCCACCCGAATTTTGGCACTGTCTGCACCCAATTGCCGAAAGCGTTTGGCAGAGTCGCTATCTTGGGCGATGATTAAGGTCAAATTTTGCATCATACTGGCACTGACCGCCGCTATTTTTTGATAGCGTGTAAAAGACGCTGCCGACAGCCGACCATTGACCAAAATACTAGGAATATGCTGCTCGGATAAGGCAGTTAAGATATTTGCCCACAGTTCAGTCTCTACAAACAGCGCGGCAATGGGCTGCACATGCGCCAAAAATTTGGCAATCACCGCAGGGCTATCGACTGGCACATAACTATGGCTCATGCGCCCGCTGGCAATCTCCTCAGCGAAACGACTGCTACCGCGTGCAAACCCTGTCTGGGTGGTATTGGTCAACCAAATCTGATAGCCGTTTGCTAATAGCGCATCCAATAAAGGCGCGACGGTGTTGGTCTCGCCAAGCGATACGGCATGGCACCAAATGGTTTTTTTATGCGCGCCTGTAGTAGGTATGGGCGGATACTGCTTGCCAAAACGCTGCGCCACTTCTTGCTGATAATTATCGCGCTGATGCGAGCGCCGCCACACTTGCGCCCGATAGATAGGTTTTAAACCGGTAATAATCAATCGATAATACCAAGGCGGTCGGCGCGCGGCAGACTTCCTCAGTATTGGGCTGGCAGAAGTTGACGGACTGGCTAATGTTTGAGTATGAGTATCAGAAGATGGCATGAAAAAGCCCAATTTAATAATGAATGGAATAAGCGGCGAGTAAGCAATAGCAACGAAAAACGGCTAATTCTAACCGAATGCGGCACTGGAGGATAGCCCTGTTTTTATACGCTACGGCTAAACAATCATTACACCAACATAATTAATAATAAAGAGGCGACTCCAATGATAGCTAATAATAGCTGATAGCGCTTAATGCTGCGCTGCTCTTGCTTTTGGGTATTGATTAGAGCTTGGGCTTGCTGCCACTGTGCCGCTAATTGCGCCGCCTCAGCATGACCATTATCAGCCGCTTGCATCAGCCAATGCTGCCCGTTACTCATATCTTGCGCCACGCCAATGCCTTGATAATACATTTTACTCAGTAAACGTTGGGCGCGCGGATCGTTACGCTCAGCCGCTTGTTTGACCCAGGTAACGCCCGCCTCTTGTGCCGCCGTTTTATTATTCTCTAAACCCTCATTGAGCAGTTCATACATCGCCAGTCGCAACATTGCCGCGCTATTGCCGGCATTCGCTGACTGTTTTAATAAGTCTAAAGCCTGCAGGCGCGCGCTTTGGTGCTGACTTGAGAACGACACGTGAGCACGCGGTTTGTCTTGTTTGGCAATATGGCGCTCAAACTGATCCAGTATTTTGCAGGCCTGTTGATACTCGGTTTGAGCGACCGTTTGCGGCACTTCAATCTCATTTAGCTCTATTAATAATTGACTAAAAATATCAGGCGTTGCTGCGATAGGTTTTACACGTATCGCGCTTTTTTCTATTGGGGCATTTTCTGCGACAGGCGCGGCGGCTATTGGCTGTTGTGATATTTCTTGGTTTGCCGTGGGCTTTATAATAATAGGTTTTGGGGTAGATTTTGTTAATACAGCTGCCACTGGCTCTGCTGCCATATCCGTGCTTTTTGCCGCTACTATAGGCGCAGCTCCCTGTGCTTGAACAAACTGGTTTTGCTGATTATTATTGCTTTTAACCACGTTATCTGACGTCTTATCAGCGCCACTATCAGGCACACGCGCACTCACTGCTTGATACAAACCACTGGCAACTTGCCCGCCTTGCACCGCTACAAACTGCCGATCAATACTACCAAATAAACGCAGCCCTATCGGCTCTAAGGCAAAAAACAGGCGAGCCTGAGCATTGCCGGCATAATTACCATCAACCACGGCATCATAAACCATTGCCATCTGCTGATAAAAATCGTCAGCCGTTAGGGTTAAATCAGGATAATGCTTCTCTATCTCGAACTGACCATACCACTGCGGCGCGCTTTGCCACTGATTTGCCAAAACTCTGCCGGCATAAAACGCCAAAAATAATAGCAAGTTGCGATAACCCTCATCAGCCAAAATAACGCCTTCATTTAAATGCGCAGATTTTGAGACATCACGGCGTATTTGCGTAAGTAACGTATCGACACGCTGCAAGCTTATCAGCGACTCATCCAAGTGACACGCCAGTAATTGCGCCTCATAAGCGATGCCACCAGCAATGGGCTGCGCGGTCAAAAAGTCTTGCCAATAGCCTTGGGCAATATAGTCTAGCGGCGTTTTGGCTTGCGATGATATAGAATTTACAGACATAATGCGGGACTATCCTTGCGCCAACGACCCTATTTGAATTAAAGAGTAACGAGTAAAAACTTTACCTTAACCTAAAAACGCCCACGCTACAATAAAGGACTGAATAAGCGTACCACATTATCAAACAAACGCTGATAGCCTTGACGCTGCTCCCACTCCTCCAAACCCAATAAATGGCAATTTTGCAAATAAGTCTCTTGGCAATCGACAATTTGCGCCACCATCTCCTCACTATAAATAGCCAAACTGACCTCCATATTGAGATAAAAACTGCGCATATCGATATTTACCGTGCCAAATAGACAATAATCATCATCGATAACCACCATTTTGGCATGTAATAACCCCCCTTTAAATAGCGCAATCGTCCCCCCCGCCTCTAGCAACTCTTGATAATACGCTTGCGAGGCATGTTGCACCAAAAACGAATCGACTTTTTCAGGGATAATCAGCGTCACCTCCAAACCACGCTTAGCCGCGGTCACCAGTGCCCCTGATAAAGCTTCATCAGGCACAAAATAAGGCGTGGTGATTTGAATACGCGTATTGGCGCGATGAATAATCGTTACTAAAGTATTATAAATGACATGCGCGGTCACTTGCGGCGCTGACGGAATCAGCTGCGCGGTGACATTTTCGACGGTCGGCTTTTGCGGAATTGCAATCGAGGTTGCCCCCTTAGTGGGCTCTAGATTAAGGGTTTTTTCATCATCTAACACCTGAATACGGCTATTAATATCATTAATTGTCGGATGCAGCACATATAATTTGCGCGTATAGCTATTCATACGTTGGTGCAGCGCGTCCAAATTATCTTTACTCTCAGCACCAATATCAGTAATCACCACTTTTGCCATCGCTGTCGCAATACTGATGGGCTCGTGGCTGACGATACGCATCATCACATCTATCCACTGCCCAACATTTTTATCTTGCTTAAAAAACTGCGGATCAACCAAATTAAAGCTTCCGGTATAGCCAATATACTCATCAATCACCACTATTTTGCGATGATTACGCAAGTCTGAGCGCTTAAAAAAAGTCTTCAATAAACCTACCGGCAATGACTGATAAACAAACACCCCAGCCCGCTCAAGCTCTTGATACTCAAGACTACCAAAGAAATTAAAACTCCCCACACTATCAGCCAGTACATGACACTCAACCCCGCGCTCAGCCGCGCTCATCAGCGCTTGCAATACATCGAGCACCCGACCTTTAGGATAAATGATATAAAACTCTATAAAAATCGTATGCTTAGCTTGCCCAATATCAGTAATCAAAGCTTTGAATATCGCCTCTGGCGTGGTCAATAGCTGCATCTGATGCTTAGGATACACCCCAAATCCCGTCCAACGCGTACCAATACGGCTCACACCTTGATAATTAGCAGGAATAAGCTCTTGACCTTGGTCAAACACCAAACGCTCACGCGCCGCCACATCATTAGTCAGCAACCGCGCCTGTTCCATACGTTGACGATAGCGCCGCCCAATCATCGGCTCACCCAGCAATATATAAGCGATAAAGCCCACCACAGGTAGCGTATATAAAACCGCTATCCATGCAATCGCTACCCCGATATTGCGCTGCACGGACACGATACGCAGCGTCATCACTATCATCAGAATAATATGTAATGTCAGACCCAACCCTGCAAAATCGCCAAACGACCAAGATGCCAAAACTGGTTCAGTTACTAAAACGTCTATATTCGCCTCCAACACTCAATAAAATAAGTCTCACCTTATTTACGACCTAAACAAAGCCCTAAAAATCCACCATTTGATAGTATAGTAGCTTGTAGCCATCAAACAATAGGTAACTATGTAGCCTATTGTGCCTAAAAAGCGACTATCATCGCCTTATCGTAAAAAAACTTAGCAAATATATAAAATAGTGTTTGACATACTACGGTAAATCTATATACTAAACACCCACAGCAGCAGAGCTTAGTGACAAACTTAGAGCTCAGTGAATGTTAAATAAATTGCATCGCAATTTTTTAAAGGGTGATTAGCTCAGTTGGTAGAGCGTCTGCCTTACACGCAGAATGTCGGCG